>DASPXY010000468.1:0-5908 GCA_035637055.1 Gemmataceae bacterium
AGCGCACTCGGGTCGCTCGGATCGTGCTTGCTTCCGGATTTCTGGGCGCGGTCCTCATAGCTGCCCTCGGCGTGCTGACGTTTCTTGGGCGGGAATACCGGCAGGGGGAGAGCGCGGCCACGTTTGTCGTCATTGCCGCGAGTTTGTGCCTGGCGGGCGCAGGACAATTCGTCGGAGCCCTGCGCAACGGCCAGACCTTCGCCGCGGCCTTCGGGTGCTCGGCGGTCAGCCTGTTGCTCGTGTCGGCCCCCTTGTTCGGAAGTGACTGGGGAGTGGAACTCGTCCGCGAGGGCCTGACGGAAAGGCTTCCGTTTGCGGTCCTGGTCAGCCTGCTGCCAGCGCTGGCGAGCGTGGGGATCGCTATTTTTCTGCCCGTCCCCGCCCGGCCGATGGAATCGGCAAGACCGGCGACCGACGGCCGGACTTCACCAGCCGATCAAGGCGACCGGCCAAGCAGCACAGCGTTTCGAGACAAAACGAGTGGTTTACGGGAATAAAAAAAACCCCGCTGAACTTCCCTTGCGGGTTGAACAGCGGGGCCGGAACAGAGAAGAGGCCGGTGAATGATGGTTTAGATATTACCTTCTCCACAAAAGATGTCAAGCGGAAAAGTGGGAAAAAAGAGGAAATCCCGCGCCGGTTACGACGACTCGGAAGATCGTTGACGTAACCTTAAATCCTCCCGTGGGATGAGGACGGGTTTTCGTTCTTCGGCGGCGTTGGCACGAGAGGCGGCGCAATCGCAATGCCCGCCGCAACCGCGGCGCTTCCCCGCCCAGAAACGCCACGCCGACCAGCCCAGATAGCAGGCCGCCGCGCTCACCACCAGCGCCGCGCTCACCGATTGCCAGTCCATCAGGCACCTCCCGCGACAATCTCACCCGATCCAGGTGCCGATCTGATACACCATCAGCGCCCCCAGATACGCCAGGGCCGTCATGTAGACAAACGTGAACACCGGCCAGCGCCAGGAGTTCGTCTCGCGCCGGATCACCGCCAGCGTCGAGGCGCACTGACAGCAGAGCGCGAAGAACACCATCACCGACAGGGCCACCGGCACCGTGAACAGTGGCCGTCCGCCCGGTTCGTCGTTCCAGGTCACCGCGCGCAGACGTTCGCCAATAGCGCGGCGGTAGCTCTCGTCGCCCGAGTCGCCCTTGCCCTGACTGAAGACGATGCCCATCGTGCCGACCATCACCTCGCGCGCCGGGAAACTCGCCACCGCCGACACCCCGATACGCCAGTCCCACCCGAGGGGCTTGACCGCCGGTTCGATGAACTTGCCGACGCGGCCGAGAATGCTCTGCTCCATCCACTGTCTGCGAAGTAGGTTGATCTGCTCCCCGACGGCCTCGAAGTCTTCTTCATCAAGGAAGTCTGCGAACTCCGCGAGATTGTCTTCGAGAACTTCGATGCGCTGGTCGAAACCGGCGCCGCCGTCGGGATGAGCCGTCGGGAAGTACAGCAGCGCCCAGACGAGAATCATGGTCGCCAGGATGAACGTCCCCGCCCGGCGGACGAACATCCACGCGCTGTCCGTCATCCGCCGCACGACCGTCCGCAGCGACGGCCACTTGTACAGCGGCATCTCCATCACGAACGCCGGCGTTTCGCCGCGGAGCAGTGTTCCCTTGAGAAGCAGCGCGACCAGCGGAGCGATCACCAAACCGATCGCGTACATCGCAAACATCGTCAATCCCGGCACCCACCAGTGGAAACCGTGCTCCGGGCTGAGAAAAGCGCCAATGAGGAGGATGTACACCGGCAGCCGGGCGCTGCAGCTCATCAGGGGAGCGACCAGGATCGTCGCGAGGCGATCACGGCGATTCTCGATCACGCGCGCCGCCATGATGCCGGGCACGGCACAGGCCATCGACGACAGCAGCGGGATGAACGACTTGCCGTTCAGCCCGCAGCGCGCCATCAACCTGTCCATCAGGAAAGCGGCCCGCGCCATGTAGCCGCAGTCCTCCAGCACGGCGATGAACGCGAATAGAATGATGATCTGCGGCAGAAAGATCAGGACGCTGCCGACGCCAAAGATGACGCCATCGACGAGCAGACTGCGCAGCGGCCCGGCGTCCATCGCCTCACTGATAACTCCCGCCAGCCAGCCGCGCCCGTCGCCGATCAGGTCCATCAGCGGCTTGGCCCAGGTGAAGATCGATTGAAACACGACGAACATGAGCGCAAGGAAAATCACCGCGCCCCAGATGCGATGCGTCAGGATGCGATCGAGGCGGTCGGTCCAGCTGACGGGCCGCTTGGCGGGGCGCTCGACGCAGCCGAGGGTTGCCTCACGCAGCCAGCCGTAGCGCACGCGCGCCTCGACGGCCGGAACCGGACAGCCGGCCTCCGTGAGACGCTGTCTCGCCGCCTTGACGTGCTGTGCCAACTCGCCGTTGAACTGTCCCGCCAGCCGCCGTTCCGTCTGGCCGTTGACGTCCAGCAGCAAACGCCGCACGAGGTAAGATGGCAACTCCGAACCGACCAAAACGCGCAGGGCTTCCACCTCGCGCTCGAACGCCTCCGGGAAGACCGGCGTGCGCGACGGCGGATCCTGGCCGACCGCCGCGACGATGGCCTGCGTCAGCCGATCTAGCCCCTTGTGCTTGTTGGCCTGAATCGGGACCACCGGCACGCCGAGTTGCTGGGCCAACCGCTGGGCGTCGATGCGGATGCCCTGGCCTTCCGCGACGTCGATCATGTTCAGGGCAACGACGACGGGCACGCCGAGTTCGAGCACCTGCGTCGTCAGGTAGAGGTTGCGCTCCAGGTTCGAGGCATCGACGATGGTGACGACGACGTCCGGCCGCGGCTCGCCGTGCTGACGGCCGAGGATCAGATCGACCGCGACCATCTCATCGGGACTGCGCGGGGCGAGGCTATACGTGCCCGGCAAGTCCACGAGATCGACACTGCATCCGGCGTGGCGGAGCCGTCCTTTCTTCGTCTCGACGGTGACCCCTGGATAGTTGCCGGTGTGCTGCCGCATGCCGGCAAGAGCGTTAAAGAGGGTCGTCTTGCCGGTGTTCGGGTTGCCGACCAGAGCGACGGTGGGAGTCATGAGGAGGGTCATGGGAATCGAAGATCGAAGATCGAGGATCGAAGATCGAGGATCGAAGATCGAGGGCCAGAATCCCTCAATCCTCGATCCTCGATCTTCGATCCTCGGCGGTAAGGAGGATGCGCGCCGCTTCGCTGCGGCGCAGACTCAGGCGGTAGTCGCGCAGGCGGATCTCCATCGGGTCGCCGAGCGGAGCGAAGCCGAGCACCTCGACCTCTTCGCCCTCGAACAGGCCCATCTCCAGAAGGCGCTGCACAATCGCGTCGTCACCCTGGAGCGACGCGATCCGGGCTCGTTCGCCGGCTCGTAGTTGGTCCAGAGACGACATCCGAGGGGAACTCCTTGGGCGGATGGTGCGAAACGGGCGGGGGTCAGGCGGGAGACGGAAAACGTCAACCGGCGGCGGGCAGGGGACGGACGAGGATTTGCAACGTGCCATCCGGTCGCAGACTCAACCGCTGGCCACCAATCTGGAACAGGCAAGGGCTTCCCGGCTGCAGGATGTACAGGCGACTCCCAACCTGAACGCCCATCTCGGCGAGGCGATTCACCCAGCCGGGTTCGCCGCTCACGTCGGCCACGTCCGCCCACTCGCCCGAGCCGAGCAACTCCAGTGGCAACACCTCGTTGTGCATAACCCGCATCCTCGCTTCACGCCGTTTTCGTCTCGCGTTGTTATTGAGACTGAATCTCAATCTAATGTAACGGCTTCGAGGCGCTTGTCAAGCGAGAACGGACTGGGTGCGCGAGAATTTACGAATCGGGTCACTGAGGGGAGGGAAAGAGAAGAGACGCTAAATGACCGTGCGTGAGTCTGCTCCACCAACCCGAAGCGTGAGCGAGGCCCTCGCTGACGCTTCGGGTTAGTGCGCTGCACATTCACGCACGCTGATTTAGGCGGCCAGGGGGAGTGCGCCGAGGGTATCGAGCACGAATTGCGCCGCCCGCGTGATGGCCCCCGGCTGCGCTACCTGCTCGCGCAGTTCCGCGAGCGCGCGGCAGCGCTCCCCGTAGACCGCTGGCTCATTCAGCCAGGTCAGCACCTTCTCGGCGATGGCGGGGGCTTCGCAGCGATCTGTCAAGAACTCGGGGAACAATTCCTTCTCGGCGAGTAGGTTCACCAGGCTGATGTAGCGCGTCGTCATGAACCAGCGCGCGACCATCAGGTCGAATTTGCTGATGCGATAGAGAACCACCGACGGTTTCCCATGATAGAGCAGTTCCAGGCTGACCGACCCCGATACAGAGACACACGCCCGCGCCGCACGGATGATCTCCGGCGTCCGGCCGACAAATGTCTCGATCGGCAAGCCCAGACCTCGCACCTGCGCCTCGACGAGCTGTCGCTGCGTATCTTTGAAACAGGCGACGAGGAACCGGGCGTCCGGCCGCTCTCGATGGATTTGTGTCGCGGCCCGAATCAGGGTCGGCAGGTTGCGCGTCACTTCCTGCGTGCGCGATCCCGGCAGCAAGGCCACGAGGTTGTCGTTGCCTTGATAGCGCTCCAAAAACTCCGAATCCGGGCGCTGCAGGCGCAACTCGTCGAAGTAGGGATGGCCGACGTAGTGCGCCGCGACGCCGCGCTGCCGATACCACTCCACCTCAAAGGGCAGTGTACAGAGGACATGATCGACGTACCGCCGCATCTTCCGCACGCGCCAGCCGGCCCAGGCCCACAACTGCGGCGGCACGAAGTAAAAGACCGGGATGCCGTGGAAGCGTGCCCGTCTGGCCACCCACCAATTGAAGCCCGGGTAGTCGATCAGCACGACCGCATCCGGCCGATGGTGGCGGAAATAGCGATCGGTGCGCGACAGGAGACTGAGGAAGGTGGGGGCGTTGGCGAGGACGCGGGCGAAGAACATCACGGCGAGGCGACTGAGCGGATAGTGAAGCCGGCAGCCCGCGGCTTCCATGCGTTCGCCACCAAACCCTTCGCACTCGATGCCGTGGTGGAACTGCTGGAGGGCCTGGACGAGGTTCGCCCCGTGGAGGTCGCCGCTCGGCTCGCCCGCGCTGATGAAGATTCGCATCGGCATCCTGCCTGACTCCGCATCGGGGAGGCCATCAAGCCCACGGGTTGCAACCCGTGGGCTATCGCGGCAACCACTCTTGCGTTTTCTGCGACGCCTGGCAAGATCAGTCTTCCTCTTCCGCGACCGGCGGCGCCGCCGGAGTCAGGCCAGGCATCGCGGTCGGCTCGGCGACCTTGCGATAACCCAGGGCGCGCAGCACCTCCAGAACCTCGCTCCAGGTCGGGAACGGACGACGGTTGTCGCGCTTGTATTGATCCATCGCCTTCATAAAGGCGATTTCTTCGTCGCTATAGTCGCGTTCACAGGTGGTTGGGTCAATTTGACGGCGGCGCTCGCCCTGCTGCCGCCGGTCCTTGCCGCTGCGGCGCTCGACCGCGACGGGGATGCTCCGCTTACGGCGGTCGCCGCCGCGCCGATCGCTACGCTCACCGCTGCCGCGCCGGTCGGTGATCAGAACTTCAGGAATCGCCGCTTCTTCGTTCGTCATTGGGGAGGCTCCTCGCTACAACAGCGTGAGGTCGCAGGTTCCGCACCGCCGCAACCGCGACGGCAGACTCGGGCGCCCGTCCTGGGGGGAGGGCAGAATAAGCCGCCTGGGGGAGTATAACCTATTAATCGGGGAGTGACAAAATCTCCCGGGTGGCGGTTTCCGCCGATTGGGTAAACTGGGGTAAGTTTGTGCCGAAAATGCGAGATTCATCGCTTCCCCTGCGCGGCCATTCCGGGTACATGCAGGCCCCTTGATACGCCGCTGAGAAAAGTCTTCGCTCCGTCGCAAACCCCTCCCCGAAGCGGAGAGGGGGAG
>DASPXY010000469.1:0-6924 GCA_035637055.1 Gemmataceae bacterium
AGCTGCCTCAAGGTGCTCCCCAGGATGCCATCCGCGAGTCGCCGGACCGGAGTTCGTTGGAGAACACGTTTCTCTCGCAGAAACGGTACCCGGGAGAAATCGAGCCGCCGAGCCTGCCCTCCCCACCGGCGCAACCGGCCTCCCCTCACGTCTTCACGCGCATCGTGTTGCCGCTGCTCATCTTCGTGGTTGCGGTCGGCGTCCTTGCCTGGGCGATCCAGTGGCTCCCCAGCCAGGGCAGGCCCACGGACGACAAGGAGAGACCGCCGCCCATCAAGGAGGGGGACAAGCGACTTCTTTACCCCGATGGTCCCGGCTGGTTGAGCCTGGATCCCAATACGAAATCCTTCATCTTCACGGCCTCCTGGGAAACGCGGATGGATCCCTTTTTTGGGGCGGAGACGGCTGGCTTGCTCGGCTCGCTTCTGGGACAGGGATCCCTGCTGACCGTGGCCCGTTTTGTCCCCGAGCGGGTTTATATCAAGCATCCGATGCAAGACCCCCTCAAAACGGCTTACTTGCCGGAATACGAGGTCTTCACCGACGAGCTATTTGACCCCGGTTACTACGACTTCATCTTCAAGAATGTGGCTGGCCAGTCGGTCGAGGTCGGCCTCGAGTCGCAGGGCTGCCGCTGTTCGCGCGTGGAGGCGTGCGCCCTGGCCGATGCGGAATGGGCCGCCTACCGCAAGGCCCACGAAGCGGGGAATTTGGTCAAGCATACGCCGCGGGAGGGAGTGAAGGACGGTCTCCCCTGGAGCACCCTGCCCAAGGACGCCAAGGCGGGCTTGCTCGTGCCGGCGGGGAGTCAGACCGTTGTGCGACTGCACTGGGACGGCCACAAGGAGGAGCCGGAACAAGTCCAGCTGACCGCGAAAATCTGGGCCAGTCCAGCGGGCAAATCGGATGCCCGGCAACATGTCGCCCAGCTGGTCGCGACGGTGGCCTACGTCCGGCCGGTGCACTTCTTTCCCGAGAAGGTGGAGGTCGGCGCGCTCTCCTCCGAGGGCGCCAGCGCCTCCGCCTCGTTCGAGTGCTGGTCGGCGACGCGCGACCTGAAGGTGGAGGTGGACCGCAGCAAGGAACAGGATCCGCGCTTCACGTTCACCGCCACGCCCCTGACCGAGGAGGAATGTCGCGACCTGGAAAAGCGGCTGAGCGCGCGGGACATTGCGACGCGCGTCCGCTCGGCCTACCGCGTCTCTGTCCGCGTCCACGAACGGAAGGACGGCAAGCAACTCGACCTGGGTGCTTTCCACAAGCAGGCGCCGCTGCTGATCTCCGGCAACGGCAAACTGCTCACCAAGGTCCACTTGCCCAGGGTCCGCGGCATGGTTCTGGGGGAGATCCGGCTGGGTGCCCTGGAGGACCAGGACAAGATCAACCTCAAATTCTTCAAGTCCAGTTTCGGCACGAGCGCGACGGTGCAACTCTGGGCCAAACCGCACCTGGAACTGCAGTACGTCGACTTCACCCCTGCGCACCTGAATCTCGATGTGAAACTGAAGAAGACCGACCAGCGGGTGTCCGACTGGCGGGTGTGGGAGGTGAAGGTGACGGTGCCGCCGAACGCCGCCTCGGGGCCCTTCCCGGAGGACAGCGCGATCCAACTCCGCGCCGCGAACCAGAAGCCGCCACGGCTGATGCGGCTGCCACTCGTGGGGACGGCAAGCCGCAATTGACAGGAAGGGCGAAAAAAGGCAAAAGGAAAAAGGCAAAAGGAAAAGTAGCGGTCGCCTGGCTTCTGGTTCACTTTCCCTTTTGCCTTTTTCCTTTTGCCTTGACGGAGGAGAGCGCTCTCATGGAGAAAGAAGACCAGGCCACCCCTGACCGCGGCTTGTTCCTCCGTTCCGGAACAGCCCCCGAAAGCGTGCCGTCGTCTGCGGCGCCCGGCCCGGTCGGTCAGCGTACTGGACGATCTTCCGCGCAGACGCTGGGCCGCGTGGTTGCCGGGGGCGTGGCCGTGGTCGCCTGCCTGGTGGGACTCGTCCTCTTTTTGCGCGTGCCACCATCCGATGGGGTAGCGCAGCCGAAGCCGGGAAAGGCCCCCGAGGGGTCGCAACTTCAACCGCTCTTTGTCGGCTGGGACAAGCCCGATGTGGCGATCGCGCTCTCCGGCCAGCAGTACGGCTACCTGCAGCCCTGCGGTTGCTCGGAGCCGCAATACGGCGGCCTCGCCCGGCGCTATAACTTCCTGGCTTACCTCAAGGACCATCGTGGCTGGCCGCTGGTCGCCGTCGATCTGGGCGACATCCCCGACCAGCCCAAGCGCCACAGCCAGCAAACCCTCCTCAAATATGTCTACTCTCTCAAATCTCTCAGGGAAATGAGCTACAGCGCCGTCGGCTTCGGGCTGAACGAGATGAGCCTGCCGCTGCACGAGGCGATGAACAGTTACGCGCTCAACAACCCGTCGCCGCCAGTGGTCAACACCAGCCTGCTGACGCGCGAGAAGCAGAACGACCCGTTCTTCTTGACGGTGAAAGCGTCGGCAGTCGGTGGCGGCGGAAAAACGCCCAGGGTCGGTGTGCTGGCGCTGGTTGCTCCGAGCGTCCGCGAAGAGGCGAAAAAGATCAACGATGACGATCTCAAATTCCGCCTGGACGCGACCAAGGCGCTCGAACACGGCCTTGCCGAGGTGCGCTCGAAGAACGTCGAATTCGTGGTACTGCTCTACCAGGGGTCGTTGAAGGAGGCACGCGGGTGCGCTCAGTATTGCGCTCAGCGCCACAAGGCCGACAAGAATTTCCCGGCGATCAACGTGATCCTGCGGCTCGACGACGAATTGCCGTCGGGCGTCCCCGAAAAGGTCGGCGACTCGATGATCGTCGGCGTTGGCCACAAAGGCCGGCACATCGGCGTCATTGGCGCCTTCCGTACGGGCAAGGCCGACGAGCCGTGGCAAATCCGCTATCAACTCGTGCAACTCGGCCCCGAGTACGAGACGCCGGAGGGGAAGGACCACCAGAATCCTATCCATGCGCTGATGGAGGAATATGCCCAGGACGTGAAGGACGCGAACTTTCTGGCGAAGCACCCAAGGAAGAAGCATCCCGTGCAGATCACCTTCAACAATGCCGAATATGTTGGCTCAGGTGCGTGCAAGGGCTGTCACCCCGCCGCCTACAAGATCTGGAAGGACTCCGGCCATGCTCACGCCTACGCCACGCTAGAAGGACCAAAGGCGATCCGGCCGAAGAACCGCCAGTATGACCCCGAGTGCATCGTCTGTCACGTTGTGGGTTTCCCCTACGAGACCGGCTTCACCGACGCGATCAAGACCCATGAGCTGAAAAACGTCGGCTGCGAGAGCTGCCACGGCCCCTGCAGTGAGCATGTCGCCAACAGGAACAACTTGAAGATCCGCGCGGCGATCAACCCCTTCAAGGCCCCGCCAGGCGAGAAGGCGGAGCAGCGCATCCGCCGCATGAACGCGATCGATATGTTCTGCCAGTCGTGTCACGATGTGGACAACGACGTGCATTGGGACTTCGGGCCGAAGTGGCCGAAGATCATCCACATGACGCCGCGGAACGGTAAATGAGCGAAGAGACCGAGCAACCGCCACCCGCTTGCGGGTTAGCGCTGAGTGATCTACTCCCGTGCTAACCCGCAAGCGGGTTGTCGTTATGATGGCGGTCGCAACGGCAACACGACCGTGAAGTGTGTCCCCCGCCCCGGCGCCGACTCGAAGGTGATGCGGCCGCCGTGGTCTTGCACGATGCCGTAACTGATGCTCAGCCCCAACCCGGTGCCCTTGCCCGGCGGCTTGCTCGTGAAGAACGGATCGAAGACCTTGTCGCGGATCGACGGATCGATGCCGCGGCCCGTGTCGATCACGTGAATCTCGACGCCGTCCGCGGCAGGCGCCGTCCGCACCGTCACCTTGCCCCCGCCAGAGCAGGCGTCGATGGCGTTCGCCACCAGGTTCAGCACCACCTGATTGACCTTCGCCGGATAGCACGTCACCTCCGGCACTGCTTGCAATTCCAGGGCGATCTCCACGCCTTGCTTACGTGCCTCGCCGCGCAGGATCGCAATCGTCGATTCGATGCCCTCGTTGATGTTGGCCTCCTTCATTTCGCTCTCGTCGAGGCGGGCGAAGTCGCGTAAGCCTTTGACGATCTTTTTTATCCTCTCCAGACCATCCTGCGAACGAGTCAGCAAGCCCTCCAGGTTCGGCAAGGTGTAATCGAGGTCGATCTCTTCGCAGTGAGCGTGGATGCGCTCGCGCAGCTCGGGCACATGCGTGGCGAGGGCGTCGTCGGCTTGGCGATACAGCTGGAGCAGATCGCGCAGGGCGGCGAGGTCGCGCTGCAGGACCGTGACGTTATTGCTCACAAAAGCCAGCGGATTGTTGATCTCGTGGGCGACGCCGGCGACGGTCTGGCCAAGAGCGGAGAGTTTCTCGACCTGGACCAGCTGGCTCTGGGTGCGCTTGAGTTCCTCCAAAGCCTGGTGTTCGGAGCGGGCGGCCTCGCGCAGCTGGACGTTGGCCCGGCGCAGGGCGGCCTCGGTGGACTGGTATTGCTGGTTGAGGTGGACGACGTCCTCGAAGGCCGACAGCAGGACATTGAGCAGTTGCTCGCGGCCGACGCTCAACTCGAACTGGCAGTCCAGGAAGACGACGCGCGTCCGCTCCCCGTTGGGGTGCGCCGCGGTAGAAGCGACGCGGGCGAGGGTACGGCGGAGGCGTCCGACGATCTCGTCGGGGCTGCGGTCCTTGGTCATGAAGCCGTCGGCGCCGGCCTCCAGGCCGCGCAGCACGTTGACCGGGTCGGCCTGGCTGGTCAGCACGACGACGGGCAAGTGATGCTGCACCGGATCGGCCTTGATACGCCGGCACAGGTCGAAGCCGCTATCGCCGGGGAGCAGCAGGTCACTGAGGACGATGTCGAACCGCTCGCGCGCAAGCCGCTGCCAGGCTGCCTCCGCATCCGGAGCGACAGTGACCTGGAAGCCCGCCTCTTCCAGGAGGAGAGCGAGTTGCCGCGCCTGGGTAGGGCTATCCTCGACAAGTAAGACACGCGAAGGGGTTGATTGAGTCATACTGTTGGGCAATGGGGTTCGTGTCTTGTTTCGACGCGGAAACCCCTCCCCCCTCCCCGAACCGGAGAGGGGGAGCAAGACAAATACGTCTCTTCTTCTCCCCCTCTCCGCTTCGGGGAGGGGGTTGGGGGGAGGGGTTCTCCACCGCAGCCAATTCAGGAAACCAGTTCGCGCAGCCGCGCCGCGATGGCGTCGAGCGGCAGCACCAGGTCGGCGGCGCCGGCGGCGACGGCGGCGCCCGGCATGCCGAAAACCACGCAACTCTGTTCGTCCTGGGCGATCACACAGCCGTCCGCCGCGCGCACGGCCCGCAGTCCCGCCACGCCGTCGTCACCCATGCCGGTCAGGATGACGACCACCACCGAGGCACCGTAGGCGCGCGCGGCCGACTCAAAGAGGAACGTCCCCGACGGGCGAAAGCCGCCGATCGGCGGCGCCGTCGAGAGCACGATGGCCTGCTCCGAAATGCCAAGATGGCGATCGTCCGGCGCCAGGTAGACGATGTGCGGCGCCAGCGGCTCGCCCGCCTCGGCGAGCTTGACGCGCAGGTCGCTGTTGCGGTTTAGCCAGTCGGCCAGGCCGGCGATGAAGCCCGGCGAGATGTGCTGCGTCACCAGGATCGGCGCCGGGAAGTCGCCGGGCAGGTCCGTGAGCAGCCGGTGGAGCGCCGCCGGCCCGCCGGTGCTGGCGGCGACCGCCACCAGCTTACCGCGGCCGCGGACCAGGGGCGGATGGCGAATCGGAACGCTCGTGGTCGGCCGCCAGTGCCGCACCACCTTGACCTGTGACATGGCCTTGACACCGGCGATCAGTTGGCGACACGCCTCGTCGAACGACGCCGCTTCCGGCCCGGGCGGTTTGGCCAGCACCGTCAGGGCGCCAGCGCGTAAGGCGTGCAGCGAGATCTCCACGTCGCGCGCGAGGAAGCTGGCGGTCACAATGACGATCGGCGTCGGCGCCGTGATCATGATTTCCTTGGTCGCCTCCAGGCCGTCGAGGACCGGCATGCGCACGTCCATGGTGATCACATCAGGACGCAGGCGGCGCGTCATCTCGACGGCCTCGGAGCCGTTGCAGGCTTCGCCGACGACAGTGATTTCCGGGTCGCTGCCGAGGATCGCCACGAGCAGGGCGCGAGCGGTCGGAGAGTCTTCGGCGACGAGGACGCGGATCATGGTCTCTCCTGCTGTGGCTTTCCCTACGGGCCGACGCCGGCGAGGAGCGGGTCGTGCAGCCGCCGCCAGGTATCGAACAGCAGCACGTCCATGCTCAGGTCGTTGAGGTTCTGGTAGGGGGGATTCGTCTCGCTGACGATCTGCCCCTCGAAGCCGGCCTCCGCGAGCAGCGACAGCACTGGGAGGACGAGTTCACGGGCACAGTACATCGGCCGATGCTCGGCGAGCCCGGGCCAGTAGCCCGGCATGTGGACGTGTCGCAGTTTCCCGGCGAAACGGGCGAGCAGGTCGCGCACCTGTCCGAGCACTTGCTCCAGGGAACCATCGCGGAGGGTGTACTTCCAGACGTGTTCGACGTCCAGCGCCAGGCCGGGGTTGCGTTCGGCCCAGGCGGCGAGGCCGTCCGGCGTCAGTTTGTGGTTCTCGACGGCCAGGCGCAGGTCCGGTTCCAGGCGCACCAACGCCTCGTGGTAGCGGTCGAACATCGGCTGATGGATGACCAGGGCACGGCAGTCGAGTTCGCGGTACAGGGCGACGGTCTGCTCCAGCGTTGCCGGCGACAAGTCGAGCCGATTGGGAAAGTGCAGCACATAACCGTTGGGGTAGGAGCGAGCCAGACGGGCGACGGTCTGCCAGTTGGCGAGGATCGCGGCGTCGAGCCACAACTCGACGTTGCGGAAGCCGGCGCGATAGGCGGTCT
>DASPXY010000470.1:0-11361 GCA_035637055.1 Gemmataceae bacterium
GCGGCCACGCAAGTACCCGCGCGTCAAGAAGGCGACGCGCGCCCGCTGGCCCACCAAGAAGCCCGGCACCAAGCCGCCTCCTCAGCCCACCAAACACCTGTCCGAAATCATCCGGATTCTGCAAACTGACGGGCATTAGGCGTCAGCCCGCCGGTGACGGAAGGTTGCCAGTCCGCTCGCGGCCCTTTCAATAATTCAGCCCCGGTACCTGCACGCGGCGCTGCTCAGCGCAGTGTACCGCCTCGTCATAGCCCGCATCGACATGCCGCAGTACGCCCATCCCAGGATCGCTCGTCAGCACCAACCGGAGCCGGCGCTCGGCGTCGTCGCTGCCGTCCGCCACGACCACCATGCCGGCGTGCAGGCTGTAACCGATGCCCACGCCGCCGCCGTGGTGCACGCTCACCCAGCCTGCGCCGCAGGCGGTGTTAATCAGCGCGTTGAGCACCGGCCAGTCAGCGATGGCGTCGGAGCCGTCTTTCATCCCTTCCGTCTCGCGATTCGGCGACGCTACCGATCCGGCATCGAGGTGATCGCGCCCAATGACGATCGGCGCCTTCAGCTCGCCGCGGCGCACCATCGCATTGAAACGCAGCCCCAGCCGGGCGCGCTCGCCGTAGCCCAGCCAGCAGATGCGCGCCGGCAAACCCTGGAAGTGTACCCGCGCGCGTGCCAGCCGAATCCAGCGGGCGAGCGCCTCATCGTGGGGGAACTCCTCCAAGACGGCCTGATCGGTGCGGTAAATGTCCTCCGGGTCGCCGGACAGAGCCGCCCAGCGGAACGGCCCCTTGCCCTCGCAGAACAGCGGCCGAATGTACTCCGGCACGAACCCCGGAATGCGGAAGGCGTCGGCCACACCCGCCTCGACCGCCTGGGCTCGAAGGTTGTTGCCGTACTCGAACGTCACCGCTCCGCGCCGCTGCAACTCCAGCAGGGCCTGGACGTGCAACCCGATCGACTCCAGCGCCCGGCGAATATACTGCGCCGGATCATGACGTCTCAGGGCGTCCACGTCTTCATCGAGAATCCGCTTGATCGGGATGTAGCCATTGAGGGTGTCGTGTGCCGAGGTCTGGTCGGTCAGCACATCCGGCACGACGCCGCGCTGCACGAGTTCGGACATCACTTCCGCGGCGTTGCCAACCAGGCCGACCGACAGCGCCTGCCCGGTGCGCTTGGCCTCCAGCACCAGCGTCAGCGCCTCGTCGAGGTCGGACGTCATGCGGTCGAGGTAGCCGGTTTGCAGACGTCGCTCGATGCGTCCCGGATCGACCTCGACGCCAAGAAATGCAGCCCCGTTCATCGTGGCGGCCAGCGGCTGCGCCCCGCCCATGCCGCCCAGGCCAGCCGTGACGACCAACCGGCCCGCAAGGCTGCCGCCGAAGTGACGGCGAGCGCAGGCGGCGAAGGTTTCGTAGGTGCCCTGCAGGATGCCCTGCGTGCCGATGTAAATCCAGCTGCCGGCCGTCATCTGGCCGTACATGGTCAGGCCCATCTGCTCCAGGCGGCGGAACTCCTCCCAGGTCGCCCATTTCGGGACCAACAGGCTGTTGGCGATCAGCACGCGCGGGGCCAGATCATGGGTGCGGATCACGCCGACCGGCTTGCCCGACTGCACGAGCAGCGTTTCGTCGTTGGCGAGTTTGCGGAGCGTGGCGACGATGCGGTCGAAGTCGGCCCAGGTGCGGGCGGCCTTGCCGCTGCCGCCGTAGACGACGAGGCGGTCGGGATCCTCGGCGACTTCGGGATCGAGGTTGTTCATCAGCATGCGCAGCGCCGCCTCTTGAATCCAACCCCGGCAGGTGCGCTCGGGGCCGCGCGGGGCGCGGATGACGTGGGAGGGAGTGGAGAGGGTTGCAAGAGTCATAAGAGGTCTCCCATGGGCGGAGAAAGTTCGTCGGTCGCTGGCTATTCACCGCGATGCCCCCCGATTGCCCTGGCATCCCCACCGAGGCGCAGCCTGACAAGGAGGTTGTGGAGGGCGGTCCGGGTGGTCGGCGCCTCGGGCAGGTGACTCGTGCGCGAAGCGTCCTCCAACTCGACTGCCAGCCGCTCGTACTCGCCTTGGTGGAAGGAGACGTCCCCTTCATCGAGGGTAGCGCGCTCCGGCCCGCCGGTCTTGCGGGCGATCAACTCGGGGAGTTGGGGCAGGCGGAAGACATCGTTGAGGCGGATGAGATTGGCCTCCACCTCGCCGGTCCGCATCAGGTGGATGCCGGTCAGCAGAACCCGGTAGACGTACAGCAGCGGCTTGACCCGGCGCGGCCGCTCCTTCTCGAACAGGCCCCATTGCGTCCGCGCGAAGCCGAGGTAGTGATGGCTGTGGTGCCGCGTGATGCACCCACGGGCGAGGGCCTTCAGTTCCTCGTGCGCCTCCGTGGTGTGGACGACGAGCGGCGAGTACAGTTGCTCCAGGACGTAGCCGTTTTTCTTGAGGAGCAGGCCGAAGAACTTGCGGGCGTCGTGCGTGACCAGATCGAGGTCAAGACCATCCTGTCGCCGGGATACCTCAATGGTCTCTGGTCCGGTGTCGAGGCCGATGACTTCGTGCAAGGGCAAGAGGTGGACGCCGCGCAGGTCATAATCGGAGTCGGGCGAAGGGAACCCGTACAGGTGCGCTCCGCTCACCGTCGCGAAGAGGAGCGGGTAGCGTTGTTCGCCGACCACCGCGCGGAGTTGTCCAGCCACTTCCACTTCCGCATTCCTCCTTCACGTCCAGTCTGGTGCCCATCAGGGGAGCGCGAGCTGCACTTTGATTGCTTCCTCAACGCCTTCCATGTCTTTTTTCGACAGGCGACCTACGCGGTTATCCAGGCGGTCCTTGCTCACGGTCGTGAGTTGATCGGCCATCGCCTTGTGCTTTTTGCCGCGCACCGTCACGTAGGCTTCGCTCGGATAGAGCCGTTCCACGTTGGTTGTGAGCGGCACGACCTGCACACGGTTCAGATGCTTGTTGGAGGCGTCATTGCTCACGATGACGGCTGGCCGCTCTTTCCGGACCTCGCCGCCGACGGCCGCTGCAAAGGTAATCCACCAAACCTCACCGCGCTTCATCGGCGATATCTCCGAGGGTCGCTTCAGCCCATTCCAGGGCGTCCGCTTCGCGGCTTTCCTCCCGGGCCATCTGCTCGTAAGCAGCCTCCAGATCCTTGCCCAGCACGTGGGGACGTACGAGAGACTCGATGAACTGACTAATGCGCCGTCGCCCGATGACGGCGTGCAGCCCCTGGTAGACGCGTTTATCGAGCGTGATGGTCAACTTCCTGCGCACGGGAGCCTCCGCAGCAATACGTATTGATACACGTATTGTACCTGCTTACTTCTTCAGGTTCCAGCACACTAGCCGCTCGCCGTCGCGGGCGTAGAGGCGCCCATTCGCGAGGGCGATTTGCGCCCGAATCGGTCCGCCGCTCAGCACACGGGCGCGGGCCTTCTCGCGGTAGGCGTCCGGCGTGGCTTCCGCCAATACGAGGTCGCCTTTCTCCGTCAAGATGATGAGATTCCCGTCCGCCAGCACCATCGAACCGCAGCCGTAGCGTGCCTCCGTCCAGCGCACCTTGCCGGTCTTCAACTCCACGCAGCGCAGCGCGGCGCCCGTCTCTTGGCGGCCGTGAAAGCCGTAGAGGTAACCCTTGTGCTGAACGCAGGTGTTGTAATGGTTCGACATTCCCTCGTCGCCCGACCACACCTCATCGACGCCGTCCTTGCGCACTTTGAGCAGCAGCGCCCCGGTTTCGTAGCAGGTCGAAACAAAGACGAGGTCGCCGATCACCAGCGGCGTTGCCGCATTGACCGAGGCGTCGTAGCGAGCCCGCCACCGCTTCTGATAGCGCACCGCGCCGGTCTTCGGGTCGAGCAGTACCACGCCCTGCCGCGTGAAGAAGATGCCGAGGCGCGTACCGTCGATGGTCGCCGCAGTCGGCGAGGCGTAACTGGCGCCATCGCTGGTCGCGCGCCACACTTCCTTGCCGCTGTCCTTGTGGAAGGCGACGATGCCCGCCTTTTTGTCGCCGACGTTCACCAGCACCAGGTCGCCCTCGATCAGCGGCGTACTGCCGATGCCGAAGTAACTCGGCGGCACGCGGTAGTCCTTCAGGAGGGGTCGTTCCCAGACCTTCTTGCCGGTGTCCAGTTCCAGGCAGTGCAGCGCCCCCTCGGCGCCGAGGGTGTAGACGCGATTGCCGGCGATGACAGGCGTGGCACGCGGGCCGTCGCCCTTGCCGAGTTGATCTTCATAGGAGGTCGGATAAGTACACTTCCAGCGCTCCTTGCCGGTCACGGCGTCGAGGCAGGCGACGACTTCGTTGTTCTCGACGCGGTGGAACAGGATCAGCCGCTCACCCGCGACGACGGGGCCGCTGAAGCCCTCGCCGATCTTCTGCTGCCAGACGACCGGCGGCCCGTCCTTCGGCCAGGACTGGACCAGGCCCGTCTCGGTCGAGACGCCGTCGCGGTTGGGGCCGAGGAACTGCGGCCAGTCCGCGGCCAGGGCCGTGCCGCCGACGCCGAGGATCAAGGCGAACCCAAGCAGCTGCCGGTGAGCCGCGTTCATGCTCGTGTCCCTTTCTGGAAACGGGAGAGGCTTGGCGGAACCGGAGGGAGTGCTACTCTGAAGTCAGCCGGGGCGACTCCCTCGTACTCGGATCCTACCCCGGCAGGCGCGCGGGGGCAACGGGCCGCCCGACGCCTGGGCGGCGCATTATCACCTCAGGAGGTATGACATGGCGGCGAAAAAGATCCTGATGCTGGTCGGCGACTTCGTCGAGGATTACGAGGTGATGGTGCCGTTCCAGGCGCTGCAGATGGTTGGCCATCGCGTCGATGCGGTCTGTCCGGGCAAGAAGGCCGGCGACAAGGTGCGGACCGCCGTTCACGACTTCGAGGGCGATCAGACTTACAGCGAAAAGCCGGGGCACAACTTCGCGCTGAACGCCAGTTTCAGCGAGGTGCGGCCGGAGCAGTACGACGCCCTGGTGGTGCCGGGCGGCCGTGCGCCGGAGTATCTGCGCCTCAACGAGGACGTGCTCCGCGTGGTGCGCCACTTCGCGGAGGCCCGCAAGCCGATTGCGGCGATCTGCCACGGCGCCCAGGTCTTGACCGCGGCGGGCGTGCTGGACGGGCGGCAATGCACGGCGTACCCGGCGTGCGCCCCGGAGGTGCGGCGCGCCGGCGGCAAGTGGGTCGATGTGCCGGTGGACCAGGCGCACACCGACGGCAATCTGGTCACGGCACCGGCATGGCCCGCTCATCCCGCGTGGCTGGCGACATTCCTGAAAGTGCTGGGGACAAAGATCGAGCCCTGAATCGCGTCACTTCTTCCGGAGGATCCAGTCGAGGATGTGGCAGCCCCTGGCATGCTGCCCTTGCCGGCAATGTTCCGCCGCCTGTACTTCCCCCAACTCGTCCAGCGCGTCGGCCAGGATGAGGTATTCGTCGCTGATTTCCGGGAATGCGGCGTAGCAGTTCTCCGCCAACCCCAGGATGTGGTCTGGAAAGGAGCGCCGGGGCCGCGGGCGCCAGGGATTCGAGACGATGTCGCGCAACAGTTCGGCCAGGGGATGTATCTTCAACTTCGCTGCCTCAGCCGCAGCGATGATAAAGTAGTAGACAGACCCGTACGCCGCGTGGTGGAGGGTGGAGCACACCGCCGCATACGCCATCTGCCAGGCATAACCGTTCGGCGCCGGAGGGAAAGTAGCCTCCAGTTTCCTAACCACGCGAATCCATCTCGCACAGGTCGCCTGGACGACGCGCCTGTCGGCGAACTTCTCGGCGGCTTCGAGGGCCTTCACGACCTGCTTGTCTCTGAAGAGAGATGGCACTTGCCGGCAACAGGCGCAGCCGAAGAGACGCCGCTTGCGCTCGCTGACCTTCGCGGGCAAGGATCTCACCATCGACTCAACATCGGCGCACTCGAACCACTCTTGCTCGGTCATCTCAGAACCTCCCCTTCCGCCTCTCCTTCGTTGGCAGTACCTCCAGGCACGTCGTCCACCATCCCGTCAGCACTGTCTCGACGAATTCCTCCGGCAATCGCTCCGCACGCATCTCCTCCGCCAGTCGCTCATGGTCGTACACGACCGGCACGAACTCCACCGCGAAATCCGGCCTGGCCTCCAGCACTGCATACCAAACATTCGTCCGCCCATCGTTCTCGGGCCGGCCCAGCACGCCGACGTTGACGAAGTGCCGATCGCCGCTCAGCCGCCGGTGCCACTTGATGCCGGTGTGCGTCCCCAGGATCACGTCGGTATCGTGAGCGTCGCACAGGTATTCGAGGAAGTGCGTCGAGGTGGTCGATTCCCAGAGGAACTCGTTCATCTTGCGCGGGCTGCCGTGACAGAGCAGCACACGGTAACGCCCCAGTTGCAGTTGCCGCTGTTCCGGCAATGTCGCCAGCCAGGCGCGATTCGCTGGGCTGGTGTTAGTAAAGGTGTATTGGTAGCTGATATGGGCGAATTGGTTGTCGCGCGGGTCGGTGTAGCCGCACTGGCAGTCGGCCAGGCCGTTGCTGATCGAGTTGTCGTAGTTGCCCTGGATGCACTGCACACCCTGCTCGTGCAGCAGCGGAAAGACGCGGTCGGGGTGCGGCCCGAAGGCCCCCAGGTCGCCCAGGCAGTAACACGCCTCGATACCGCGGCGCCGCACATCGGCCAGCGCCGCCGCCAGCGCCAGGTAGTTGTTGTAGATGCCGCCGAGGGCGGCGATCCGCGTCGGTTCGTCCATCGAGGGATTCCCGGTTCCCGGCTGTGGCTCACGGCTTGAGCATGCCGACCTTGCGCGCGTACGCGAAGACGCCGCCCGCCTCGACGATCGGCGCCACCTCGCCGAGCGGCTTCAGCTGCCACTGCTCGCCCGTCGTCCGATTGTGCAGGACGCCGGCCTCGACGTCGATGTGCAGCTCGTCGCCGGTACAAATCTTCTCGCACAGCCGCTCGCTGCACTCGAACGGGATCAGGTAGCCGCCGTTGACCGAGTTGCGGAAAAAAATGCGCGCATAGAACTCGGCAACGACGGCATCAATGCCCGCCGCTTCCAGGGCGATCGGAGCGTGTTCGCGCGAACTGCCGCAGCCGAAATTGCGCCCGGCGACAATGATCTTGTACGGCGAGACAAACTCGTCGTCGGTGTGGAACGGCACGTGTCCTTTCGGCAGGCCGCGCTGCGACGGCGGCACGCTGGAGAGAGCGTACTTGCCGAACTGCTTGTACTCCTCGGGGATCGACGGGTCGAACGTCAGATACTGCGCCGGGATGATCTGGTCGGTATCGACGTTATCGCCCAAGACGAAGGCTTTGCCGGTGATCTGATGGTGCATGGTCAACCGCTGTTTGGGCGAGCGGGGGGCGTAAGCCCCCTGATGGGATCGAGCCATCAGGGGGCTTACGCCCCCCGCTCGCCAGGAATGTTTCGGAAAAACACGGTTACTGCAAACAATCGCGCGGGTCGGTGATGGTGCCGGTGACGGCGCTGGCGGCGACCGTCAGCGGGCTGGCCAGGAAGACGCGCGCCTCCTTGTGGCCCATGCGCCCGGGGAAGTTGCGGTTCGTCGTGCTGATGCAGCTGATCGGCGTGTTCAGCCGGCCGAAGGTGTCGCTCGGCCCGCCGAGGCACGCCGCGCACGACGGC
Organism: Gemmataceae bacterium; assembly: GCA_035637055.1. Taxonomy (GTDB): domain Bacteria; phylum Planctomycetota; class Planctomycetia; order Gemmatales; family Gemmataceae; genus DASPXY01. The sequence continues at coordinate 7,630 of DASPXY010000470.1, forward strand.
TGACCGATCTTCGCCCCCGCCGACAGGAACACGTCTTCCAGCGTTTGACCGTTCAGCCGCTCCTGTTTCAATCCTGCCGCGATCTCGCTCGTCGCCGGCACGATGAACGTGTCGATTCGTACCTGCCGCCCCTTGAGGATCCCGGCGGCCGCGCGGAAGTCGGTCATCTTTCCGCCCGTGCAAGACCCGATATAGGCGCGATCGAGCTTCTCGCCGCGCAGTTCCGAAACAAAGGCGCGATTATCGGGACTGTGCGGTTTGGCGATGACCGGCTCCAGCTTCGTGACGTCGTAGGTCTTCTCGAACGAGAAGCGCGCCCCAGCGTCACTCTTGAGCGGCGTGTAGGGCTTGTTGCCGGCGTTGCGGGCGTTGACGTAGTCGAGCGTGACCTTGTCCGGCGCGATCACGCCGTTCTTGCCACCCGCCTCGATCACCATGTTGCACAGCGTCATGCGTTCCTCAATGTTGAGCGCATACAAGCCGTCGCCGTCGAACTCCATTGCCTTGTAGGTAGCTCCATCGCAGCCGATGTCGCCAATCACCGCGAGGATCAGATCTTTCGCCATCAGGTACGGCGGCAGGTTACCGTGAAAGACGAAACGCATTGTCGGCGGCACCTTGACCCAGAGCTTGCCGGTGCCCAGGACGAAGCCGGCGTCGGTGTTGCCGATGCCGGTCGCGAACTCGCCGAAGGCGCCCGCGGTGCAGGTGTGGCTGTCGGTGCCGAACAGCACTTCGCCGGGGCGTGTGTGGCCCTCTTCGGGCAGAGCGATGTGGCAGACACCCTTGTATTGCGGAGTGCCAACGTCGTAGAAATAGCGAATACCCTGCTCGGCGACGAACTGGCGCAGCACCTCGACGTTGCGGTTCGCCATGCGGTCGGCGGTGAAGATGTAGTGATCGGGGATAATGACGACCTTGTCGCGATCCCAGACCTTCGCGTCCTTGCCGAAATGCTGCTTGAAGACGCCGATGGTGCCGGGACCGCAGACGTCGTGCGTCATGAGGATGTCGGTGTCGACCCAGATATTATCGCCGGGTGCGACGGCGTCGCGGCTGAGGTTGTGGGCGTGGCGAAAGAGGATCTTCTCGGTCAGGGTCATCGGCATGGCATCGGCTCCGGCTGGTGGGGTCACGTCTTTTCATTGTACTATATCCGCACTGCGCTGGTCGGCACCTTGGAAACCGGCCGGGCGTTGCGAAAGGGACAGCTGCATCGCAAGCCCGGGAGCGAGGATTTCCCAGAAAAGGCATCCCAATCATTCCGTGCATTGGGGAGGAAGACGTGGAGCAGTCGAATACCGCTCAACCGATCGAAGACTTGCGCCGCATCTTGGGCGAGAAATTCGGAGATTTGCAATCGCTGTATAGCCGGCAGATCCACGGCGGTCGCTTGCTCTACCCTCCGACTTCTGAGACCGTTGTTGATGAAGCCGAAGAAGACCTCGGCTTTCCGCTGCCAGCGCTGCTCCGCGCGATCTATACCCGGATCGGGAACGGCGGGCTGGCTCTCTGGCTTATGGGGTTGGACGGCGGCCAGAGGAGCGAGTTGACCTTCAATCAGAGGACGATCGTCGAGGCTTACCGGGCCTGCGTCGGGTTCGGCCGAGGAGAAGACGGGCGCGAACCTTGGCCGCAACGGCTCGTCCCGATCTACGATGGCCTTGGCTGTGGCATGGTCGATTACGTTGACTGCAACACCCTCGGGGGCGTCATCTGGCGCATGGTTGTGTCTCCATTTTCAGGTCGGCCTGCGCTTGAAAAAATGCCGTGAACCCAGGCGCGCAGACCGTGCGCCCGGGGCGGTTCGAGGCCGGGGAGGGATCGGCTTAGCGGCGAGACCTCCCGGGCCGGTGGGGGGCTTGCTTGGCGGTCAGGACCTCACCGGCCGCTTTTCAAACCTCCAGCAACCTAGTCGTCATCAAAGATCGCGCCGACGCCCAGGTCATCCCACAGCAACGCATTGTCGGCCTGCCACAACTTGACGAAGAAGGTCTCCTTTTCTTCCTCCTTCTTGTCGCCGATGATGAAGATCGTGATGGTCTTCGTCGTCTCGCCTGGGGCAAAGACTAGCGTCCCCGAGGTGGCCTCGTAGTCTTCTCCCGCCTTAGCGGTGCCGTCGATTGTGCCGTAGTAGACGCTGACCGGCTGGGCGGATGTACGGGTAAGCGCGACGGTGAACGTGAGGATGCGGATGCCGCCGTCGCCCTCGGTGACGCTGGCATCAGCGATCGTGATTATCGGCGGGTCGGTGACGATGAAATTGGGCTGCTCCGGCAGCGGCCCGGCGATGGGCGTCTCGAAGAAGCGGCTTGGCTCCGGGTGGATGACCACTTCGCCGTCCGAGGCGAAGAAGGCCGCGATCTGCGACTGGTAGCCGAGGGCGACTTGCCGTACCGCCGGATCATTGACCATGATCAGGAACTGGTGCGGATTCTTGGGGATCGTTGGGTTCTCCGCAAAGGCCAAGTCGTGGCGGTAGAGGGTGGCGCGATCGGCCAGGTCTCCCGCACGGAGGAGGGCCGTCGTCCTCGGGTTCGTCACGTTCTGGTCTCCCTTGGCGAACTGGATGATCACCGACTTGGCGGGCACGCCAGTGAGGGGGTCTTTCCGCAGGTGCGGCGCGTACGACACCGGGTCACCGAGCATGTGAACCCACTCCCTGTTCTCCAGCGCCTCCTGGATCGCCATCGCGCCGGGCACGGTGTTCGTCACCGGCGACTGGATGACGTGGGTCGTCCCGTCGGCCAGACGCACCACGAGGGGGAGGCCGTCCCTCAGTGGGAGGTTCTCATTGAAGTGGGGTGCGTTCACGGCAACCCCATCGATGCTGATGATCCCGGGCGAGTTGATCAGCGAGGGCGTCCGCGACGCGAGGTCTCCGCCAAGTTCGATGGACCGCCGACCGCTTACGGGGGTCCAGTCGAGGGGCGTCCCGCCAGGCACGTTGAGCACCCCGGCGCGCACGCCGGGCTCGACGGCGAGGAAGATGGTTCCGATCTCTGCGCCCCCGGAATTGCCGAAGTAGTAGACGCGAGACGGGTCCAGGTCGCGGGACCCGTCCCCATCGACATCCATGCCGGCCTGCGTCACGTTTACCAGCTGCATCAGGTCCACGGCCGTCTGGCGGAGTGTGTCCGCCTGGCCGATGATCCTTCTCGGCGCGGTCGCCGCGACACCTTCGAAATTCGGGATCGTGCCGTCGCCATTCAGGTCAAAGGCGCGCCCACCGGCGGTGAAGGTCAGTGGCCCGCCGGCAGTCCGGTTGACCGTGAGCGTACTGAGGGGGCCGTAGCCGATCCCGACGGCGTTGATCCCGATGGTGGCGATCCCCCGGGAGGCCAGGGAGGCCGCGACGAGCGGCAGCCACTCGTTCTTGTTGCCGTTGACGCCGTGGCCATAAATGGCCACCGGCCAACCACCAGCCGGTGTCGGCCCTGACGGGAGAAAGAGGTTGAAGTAGATCTCGTTGGTGCCCTGCGCTCGAGGTGTCCCGGTGCGGGTTTCGATCGGTGGAATGAACTGCTCCCGGTGAACCAGGTAATCGGGGGAGAGATACTTCCCGAACGCGATCGTGCCCACCGCGCCCGGAATGATCTGCAGTGCCGCAAGGTTGACCGCGACAGGGCTGAGCACCGGCGGATCGACACGCGTTTGGCGGTTGAAGGTGATGCCCGTGAGCGCGTCCAGCGGAAATACGGTCCGCGTCCCGCCCGGGCCGAGGTTGAAGTC
>DASPXY010000471.1:0-5776 GCA_035637055.1 Gemmataceae bacterium
TCTGCTCAAGCCGGAGGAGGACCTCAAACCTCCGGCCCGGCGCGAGCACCTCGAAACCCTGGTCGTGCCGTTGTTGACCTCGAAGAACCCGCGCGAGCGCGTCGATGCCGCCGTGCTCTTGGGTCTCACCGGCTTCGGCCCGAAAGCCGCCGACGCCCTCGCCGCCGAGGTGGCCAAACCATACCCCTTCCCCGAAATCGCCAGCATGGGCAAGGGCATGCCGGATCCCAACGAACGCGACAAGGCGTACATGGTGCAGGCGCTCGCCCGCCACATCGCCGATGTCAACCGTTTGAAGCCCTTCGCCGATCCGAAAACGATGTTTCGCGATATCCGCTACGGCCTGACACACGGTCTGGCGCAGCGTGGCAAGGCCGACGGCATTCCCCTGCTGATCGAGATGGCAACGCGCGACCCGATCACGCTCATCCGGCAACAAGCGCGTTACGCCCTCGCCGATATCCAGGATACGGCGCGGCTGGCGGGCCGTCCCGTGCCGGAGGTGAAGTTGCCGCCAGCTCAACCGCTGGAAGCATGGTATCCGCCGCGCGGCCTGACCTGGGCGGACACGACGTTCCGCGAACTGCCGCCCAGTCCCGAACGGCCGCCGACGGAATTGCCGGCGCTGCGCGGCTCCCTGGAGAAGCACCTCCAACCGGGACACTTCCGCAACCTGAACATGGCCCAGGCGACCGGCGCCCGTTACATGATGATCGCCCACGTCGAGGAGACCCGGCAGGCGTTCGCGGCGCTGGTGCGGCAGCCTGGCGCGGCGGGGCGGCAACCGCTCCTTGCGGCCCTGGAGACGCCGTATCCGTTCGCCCATTACCTCGTGGCGAAGGCCCTTGGCGAGCGCGGCGAACGTGAGGCGATTCCCGTGCTGGTCCGCAAACTCGACGACTATCTGAAAGCACAGGACACGGTCGGGTTCTGGTGGTGCTGCGAAGCGCTGGGTCAGCTGCGGGCGAAGGAAGCGCTGCCGGCGCTGCGGCGCTATGCCGTCGCGGCCAACCCGCCGGGGACGTACGGTCCCGAGGGAATGGCGACCGGCTACGCTGCGGCGCGCGCCCTGGCGCGAATTGTTGCCGATCCCAAACAGGACGACGTGACGCGGCTGCTGGGCGGCGCGAATGTCTGGCTGCGGGCGGGAGCGCTGCGCGGACTCGCAGAGGTCCGGGCACCGGGGATTGATGGCTTGTTGCGCGCGGCCAGCGGTGAGGATAACCCGGCGCTGGTACGGTCCGAGGCTCGCACGCAACTCGCGGTCCGGCAAACTTCGCCGGAGAGGTAGGATGCCTCTCCAGCGCCGTTCTCCCCGGCCGCGGCAGCGCAACCGCAGAAGTGTCATTTTTCCGGCAGACTGCGCTTGCCTTGGGCCTTGCGGGACGACAAAATGTGCTCTCTGGGGTTCCTTACTTCACCATCTTCCTGAGCCGTCGTGGGTGGACACGGTCCATCCAGCGAGTTCAGGCGATCAGCCCCGCGAAGCGAGGTGAGAGCCATGCCGATTCCCGTAACTTGCCCACATTGCCACGCGACCCTCAAGGCGCCCGAGAGCGCCGCCGGCCGCAAGGTCAAGTGCCCCAAGTGCAGCCAGCCGATGTTCGTCCCCGCTGCCGATGAGGAGCCCTTGGAGGCGGTCCAGGCTGCCCCGCCGGCCCCATCCAGACGCCTCGCCCCGCTGCCGGTGGACGACGATGAAGACTACGAGCGCCCGTCGCGCGACCGGCGGTCGAGCCGGCAACCGATCCGCCGCGGCGACGCGGTCCTCCCGCTGATCCTGGGGATTGTCGCTCTGTCGCTGGCAGCCCTCGGCTTTGGTCTGGTCTTTATCCGCTCTTCCTCGTTCTGTGTCATCACGGGCTGGTCGCTGGTCGGCGCGGGCCTGGTGGTGGGCCTGGTCGGCCTCGTCTTCGCGGTCCAGTACCAGGCGGGCCTGCCGCTGCCGATTGCCGGCTCATCGACGAGCGCCGGTCTCCTCTTGCTCATGCTGCTGCTCTCGCTGACGGCCTGGCGGAGATCGCCGGAAGCGGAACTCGAGCGCGCGCTGGGCGAGATGGCGCGGCAGGTGCAGCAGAAGATGCCACGGGATGTCGGGATGCCGTTCAATCCTCCGCAGGGTCAGCAAGATGTCGAGAAAATGGCTCGGGAATTTGAAGACCAGATGAAGCGGGTGTTTGAGGAACAACTCAAGAAGGGCTTCGACGGGAAACTCCCGCCCGACGCCTTCAAGGGCGCTCCGAACCTCGGCCCACCGGCCGTACCGAGTGGCACGCTCCAGTTGGTGGGCGGCAATGCCCAGGTGGCCGGGGCGCTCAACCCAAACGAAGGCCGGGATCCGCGCAGGAACACTCCGGCAAAGTTGTATCTGGTGAACATGACCGCCGGCCGCACCTATCAGATCGACCACATGAGCCCTGCCTTTGACGCCTATCTCAGGTTAGAGAGCCCCGAGGGCACTCAGGTCGCGTTCAATGACGACGCTGTGCCCGGCACCACCCTAGATTCACGCATCATTTACACCTGTCCGCGCAGCGGCACTTACCGCATCTATGCTACAGTTCTCCACTTGGGGCAAGGGAACTTCACCTTGCGGGTGCAGGAACGATAACTGCCGCTCGGAGTGCCTTCCGTCTCCAGTTCGTGACAGCGTTCGCAACCTCCCCAACGACCCGAGTTCGGCACCTGCCGAACTCGGGTCGTTGCGTTTCCACCATCGCCAACCCACTTTTTTGCAACCGTCGGTTACTTCGTGGTACTCACCTAACGTAACGCCGCCGGTTGACGATCCAGCCTGGGACTTCTCGGATCGTAACCGGTGCTTGAAATGCTCGCTCCAACGGCCTCGCCCGTGGCCCGCAGGAGATTACCATAAAAACGGTCTGCAAACGCGTCATCGCCCATTCTTCCACCCACTTGCACCGCGGCCCGGCCGGCCGCGGAAAGGAGCATGAGTCCATGAAACACACCCTGGCTACCCTCGTCGCGTTCGCTTTCGCCGGCACGGCGTCGGCCCAGATCACTGTTACGGGCACCGGCAAGGTGACCTACGTTCCGAACATGGCCCACGTCAACGTCAGCGTCAGCAGCGACGCCAAGACCGCGGCGGAAGCCTGGCAGAAAAACGCCGAGATCGTCCGAAAACTGTTCAGCGTCCTCAAGGACTTCCACGTTGACGAGAAGGACTTCAAGACGACCGGGCTACACGTCAACCCGCGCTACGTCCACCGCAAGGACCAGGAGCCGCAGCTGGTCGGCTACACGGTCGCTTACGACCTGACCGTGACAGTACGGCAACTCGACCGCCTCGGCGCGCTACTCGACCAGCTCGTCGCCAACGGTGCGAATCGCGGCATGGGCATCGGCTTCAGCATCGCCAACCCGGAGGAGTTGCTGGAGCAGGCGCGGCTGCGCGCCGTGGCCGACGCGCGTAAGCGGGCCGAACTGTACGCAAAGGGCGCAGGGACGAAGGTGGGGCACGTCCTCCGGATTGACGAGGGGCAAGCGCCGATGCCGCGGTTCGTCCGCCTCGAAGCGGCGACTCCGGGGGCCGCTGACGCCCTGATGCTCGCCGCCGGCCAGCAGGAGTTGACCGCGAGCGTGACCGTGAGCTACGCCGTGACCAATAACTGACATCCCGTTTAGTCGCGGTTCGGAGAACTCGCGCTCTGGCAACATCACCAGAGCGCGGTTCTCCGAACCGCGGCTAAACAATTGGTACTCTCGGTGACACGTCATGAGCATCGGCCTGTCGTTTGTCTGCTTCTGCTCGTGCTGTCTGCCCGGCGAGGTCCGCTGTGCAGACACACTTCCTATACTGAACCCCGCTTGGCGTCGGCCGGGCGATCGGGCATCCTCTAGTGACGAAACTGCAGTCATGGTGACCGTGATGCCCAGCGGGCAGGAAGTACAACGGACGGACGCGGAACTGGTGGCCCTCTGTACTCACGGCAACCCGGACGCGTTCCACACCCTCACCGTGCGCTATTATCGCGCCGTCTGCGGCTTCCTCTACAAGAAACTCCAACGACCGGATCTGGTCGAGGATCTGGCCCAGGAGACCTTTCTGGAAGCGTACCGTGGTCTGAAGGACGGCTCAGAGCCGCACCATTTTTCAAGCTGGTTGTTCGGCATCGCCGTCAACCGCTGCGGCAAGTGGCTGCGGCGCAAGCGGCCTGCCCTGTTCGACGCCACCGAACCGCCCGATACCGCCTCGGTGCCGTTCGTCTCCCCGCAGGAAGAACTGGAGGAGCAGCGCAAACTCTTCGCCGGACTGGAAGCCGGTCTGGCCAGCCTGCCCGAGGAGATTCGCACCTTGCTGCACATGAAACACCACCAAAGCAAGACCTGCGAGCAGATTGCCGCCGAACTGGGCCAGCCGGTCGGCACCATCAAGAGCCAGCTGTCCCGGACTTACAAGGCCCTGCGCGCCCGCCTGAGCCGCCCTGGAGACGACCCGCGATGAACCCGCTGACCTGTGCCGAGGTGCAAACGCAGCTCGACCTGTACGCCGCCGGCGCCTGCGACCCACCGACCGCCGCCGCCCTGGCCCGCCACCTCGCCACTTGCCGCGAATGCGGCCGCGCGCACCGCGAGGCGCAACACCTCCAGGCCCTGCTTGACATCCGCTTCCGCGAGAGTGAAGGGATTGAGCGGATCCGATCCCGCGTCCAAACCGCGCCCCGCCGCACTTTGCGCGGAGTGCGCACCTTGCCATTTCTGCGACGGGCCCTGGCGGTCGCCGCGATGCTGCTCATTGCCATCAGCCTGCCGGCCCTGTTAGGGCCCCTCGATCAAACCAACGGTCGTCCCGTCGCAACTGTCCTTTGGGCATCTCCTGAATCGCAATATGCCTCACGCAGCCCGGGCACGTTCGAGCTGGCGCAGGGCGAATTGTGGGTGCGTGTCCACCCGGGCGCGAAGCAATCGTCGCGCCCGGGGAACGTGACGGTGCAAACGCCGGGCGGGGTCGCAACGGTCCAGGGGACGGAGTTCTTCATCGCCGCTGACAAGAACCGCGTCCTCGTCACGGTGCGGGACGGCCGGGTGAAGCTGACGAACCCCCGCGGCGACGCGGAAGCTCGCCCGGGAGAAGTGCTGCAGGGCGGGCCGGCGGAAGCGCCACGGCGGGAGGTCGAGGCGCTCAGCCTGCGCTTCGGCCGCCAATATCGCCCCGAGCCGGTCAAGGCGAGCCCGCGTCTCCTTGCTCAAAAACCGCCTTTCAACCTCTCGAAAGCAGTCGATTACAAGCGCGTCGCCGCAGCCTTTCCCCTCGAAAAAGTGATGGCGGCGCTGGAGCGTGATGGCTTCGTGGTGCTGCCGGGGTCGGGCCAGGACACGCTCGGCGCGGCGTATCAGGCGCTGCGAGCGCACGACGTGCCCGTCGTCGTCACCGCCGACGCGGTCCTGCACCTTTGCCGGGCGCAGTTCGCCGAGACCCTGCGTGACCTTGAGGAGCGCATCTTCGTCCCGGAGTTGACGGGTCTGCTGCGTGCTCTCGTCGATGCGCTCGACCGTCTGCCGCCTGGCGGGAGTGAGGAGGCACGCACCCTGGCGATGGGTTACCTGGCCGTCGCGCTGCGAGTGCTGGAGCCAGACGCGCCGTTGCCGCAAGCCGTGGATGCGGCGGCTGTCGGCGAGGTGGTCGCTGCGATACGCCGGCATGAGCGCGGGCCGGTGCGCGTGCGTTTGCTCGGCCGGAACGAGGACTTTGGCGCTTACCGGCCGGAGGGCCACTATCGGCAGAGCGAGCGCTTGCAGCGCTATCACGCTGCCA
>DASPXY010000472.1:0-9939 GCA_035637055.1 Gemmataceae bacterium
CAGCCACCGCCACAGTGGCCACAACCCTTCGTTCCAGTAGCCGACGATCGCCAGCACGCCCAGGGCGAACGGCAGCAGCGCGGCCAGCAAGCGCGTGGCCCGGAAGGGGAGGCCCGGCTGGATGGTGCCGGGGGAGCCAACCACTCCCCAGTAGACCCAGTCCTTCGGGTAGAGCCGCGCGTGGAGAGCCACGGCAGCCAGCACCAGCATCCCGCTCTGTGCGAGGATACTGAACACCTCGGCGAGTGCGAAGACCCAGCCAGCGGGGTGCCACGCGGGAAACGGCTCAACCAGCGGCGGCAACCCCAGCAGTGGGCCGACGAGGTCGAGGAAGAGACAGCCGACGCACCCGACCCGCAGCGCAACCCGTGGCCCCCAGGGGAAATACCACGGCCGCCCCAACAGCCACATGACCCCGCCCAGCAGAGCGTGGCACGCCACCGATTTCCCCCAACCCACGACCGCCACGCAACCCAGCACGAGGAGGATCCCCGCAAGAAGCAATGCGTCGATGTCGGACCAGAACGCGACATGTACCGGGCGGGCGCGGATCGCCTCCAGGTCGGCCCGTAGTTGCTCGGCAGACTGGTAGCGGGCGTCCGGTTCGGACGCCAGGGCCTTGGCGATCACGTCATCCAACCGGCGGTCGCGAGACCGCGCGCGGGTCGATGGCGGCGGGTAGTTGCTGCGGGGTGGCTGGCCCGTCAGCATCTCGTAGAGGATCAGGCCCAAAGCGTAGAGGTCGGCCCGGCGATCGACGCGCTGCGGATCCTTCCATTGTTCCGGAGCCATGTAGTCCGGCGTACCCATTACCTGTCCGGGCGCGGTGATGCCGGCGGAAGCTGGCCCGCCCGCAACCGCGAGGCTGCTCGAAGGGGGCGCGTGGACCAGGCCAAAGTCGGCCAGCTTGAAGTTGTTATCGACCCAGAGCAGGTTCTCCGGCTTGAGATCGCGATGAACCATGCCGCTTTCGTGGACGCGCTGGACTGCGTCGCACAGGGGCACGAACAACTCCAGGATGTCCCCCACGCCGAAGGTCCACAAGCGGTTCTTCCCATACCAGCTGATAGCTGGCCAATTACCGAGGATGCGGCGCAGGTTGGATTTGGCATACTCCATGACCAGGAAGTACTCGCCGTCACACTCGCCGAAGTCATACAGGGCGACGATGTGCGGGTGATTCAAGTTGGCCATCGCCTTCGCTTCGCGCAGGAACCGCTCCGCGAACCCCGGAGCGGCGGCGACGGCAGGCGCGAGTAGCTTGAGAGCGGCCTTGCGGCCCAGCGCGAGATGCTCGATGGTCCAGACCTCCCCCATGCCGCCGCGGCCAGCCAGACCGACCAGTTGGTACTGCGGCAAGCGGCGGGCGAGGAGGGCCTCGGCACGGGCGCGGTCGGGCTCCGCGTTGTCCGGCAGGACATCGCGCAGCAAGCACACCGGGCACAGCCCGTAGGGGGCATCGGCGAGCAGCGGCTCGTGGCAATGCGGGCAGAGAGCAGTGGTCGTCATGGCAGGTCCTCCGTTGCGGGATAGGTCTCTGCCAGAGGAAAGAAGCGTTTGCGGCGAAAGGTTACAGAGCACGCGCGAATTATTCAAGGCGCGAGGGCGGTGAACAGGGCGCGGATTTCGTCGTCCACCGCGGCGGGGTCGGCGAGTGTTTGAGCAATCTCGTCGCGCAGCAAATCCCGGTAGCGCTGGCGCAACCGGTGTGTCGCCACCTTGACTGCTCCCGCAGTCAGGCCCAGTTCCGCGGCCACCTCGGCGTACGAGCCAGCGGTCTCGCCGGCGAGCTGCCCTTTCAACCGCTCGAAGAACCGGCCCTTACCGGCCTCCTCGTAGTCCTGTTGCAACCGCTGCAGCACCCGGTCCAGCACCGTCAGGGCCCAGCGGCGCTCGAAGAGTCGTTCCGGCGTCTGGTCGTGGCCTGGCTCAGCGACGTAGCGCCGCTCCGCGTCAGTAAAATCCAGCGGCAGCGGTTGCCGGCCGCCGCCGCGCTTCTGTGCCCGGTCGTGATCGCGCTGGTTGCTCAGGAAATGGTTGCAGGCAGCCAGCAGGAACGAGCGAAAGCGGCCGCGCCCGGGATCGACAGCGGCCAGATCGTCGCGCTCCAGCAGGCGGGTGAAGAATTCCTGCGTCAGATCCTCGGCCTCGACGTGGTTGTGGCCCTTGCGGCGAACGTAGGCGTAGAGCGGATACCAGTAGAGGCGGCAGAGTTCGGCCAGCGCGTCCCGCGCCGGGGGCGAGCTGCCGCGGGCGGCGACGACCAGGCTCCAACGTGTTGAAGCGAACATTGGCGCGGCCGAAAAGGACTTCCCTGTGGGATCTGGGAACACGGGGGACGACCGGCTCTGTCGAAAACCCCTCCCCCCAAACCCCCTCCCCTGCAAGGAGAGGGGGAGCAAGCCAAAGAGCATCTTTTCTTCTCCCCCTCTCCGCTGCGGGGAGGGGGTTGGGGGGAGGGGTTTTCGACAGAGCAGGGGCGACCCGGCTTCCACGGCCACATGGCCGCGGCATTGGGAACTTATCATAACCCGCTCTCTGGGCCATGTCACGCATTGTTGGCCACCATCTTACCGCTGTGGTAGACCCTCGCCTTGTCGCGGGTTCGCTCGCGGCGTAGAAGCAATCGTAGCGGCGCCCCGTTCCTGACCGACGAGCGCCGACCGAGAGCCCGACTTGAATTCCGAGGAGCCTGAGCATGAAATGGATGCCGACCGTCCTGCCCGAGGTGCTGCTGATCACGCCGACCGTCTTCCGCGATGACCGGGGTTTCTTCCTGGAAACCTTCCACGCCGCGAAATACGCCCCCGCCGGCGTCGCCGAAGTGTTCGTGCAGGACAACCATTCCGGCTCGCGCCGCGGCGTCCTGCGCGGCCTGCACTACCAGATCCAGCACCCGCAAGGCAAACTGCTCAGCGTCCTCGCCGGCGAGATCTTCGACGTTGCCGTCGATCTCCGCCGCTCCTCGCCGACGTTCGCCAAGTGGGTCGGCCTGCGCCTGTCCGCCGAGAGTCGCCAACAAGTGTGGATCCCGCCCGGCTTTGCCCACGGCTTCTACGTCCTGTCGGAGTGGGCCGAACTCGCCTACAAGGTGAGCGACCTCTACAGCCCCGAGCACGACCGCACGCTCCTGTGGAACGACGAAACCCTCAACATCGACTGGCCGCTGATCGATGGCCAACCGCCTCTGCTTTCGCCGAAGGACGCCAAGGGCCGCCGCCTCGCGGAAGCGGAGGTGTACGCCTGACGGCGGCCGGGGGGGGAATATACTGGAGCTCCTCCAGTATCGACCATCTACCGGACGGGAACTCGGGCAAGGCGGAAGCCGAGGTAGTTGAGCCGGTTCGCCGGCGCAATCGTGAGGCGGTTGGCCGCCCGACAGATGAGGCCGCGGTTGCTCCAAGAGCCGCCCCGGCACACCCGGGCCGAGCCCCCCAAGTCGGCGCACCATTGCCACACGTTCCCATGCATGTCGCACAAGCCCAACTTGTTCGAGGGGTACGCGCCGACCCGTGTTGTTCGCCCCAGGTACTTCCCGTTTGGCGCCTTCCCGAACGGTTCATTGCCGTTGAAGTTCGCTTGCTCCGAGGACAGGGCGTTGGTCGGTTTGTCGAAGTAGAAGTGATACGAACATTCTTCCTCAGAAGTGGCCCCGCCCCGACAGGCATATTCCCACTCCGTCGCCGTTGGCAAGCGGTACAACCATCCCCTACCTTTTTCCCGCTCGTTCAGCTCCTTGATGAACTCTTGCACGTCGTCCCACGACACCGTCTCTACCGGGAACAACTTCAGCTCCTCATCGGAGATGTCCTTGACGTCCTTGCGATTGGTGCCGAAGCGCGAATAGGAGCTGGGGTTGTTGCCCATGACCGCCTGCCACTGCCCCTGCGTCACAGCGTGGACGGCGATCTCGAAGTCCTCCTTGACCTCCATCTGCCTCCCCTTATTCTTGCCATCCCACCCCAGATAGAACGTCCCCCTTGGTAGACGCACGAAGGGCAACAGGACGTCCTCGGCCCGTTCGCTGATCGCGTCGGCCGGTTCGCAGCCTTTGCGGTGGACCGTCGCCTTCTTGTCCGGTTGGAGCCGTTCCTTGTGCAGGTCCGACAGGAAAACCAGTTGCACCTGGGCGTCGGCCGCCGGCGTCAGGCAGTCTCCGGTATAGAGCAGCGTCCGGGGAACCGCCCGCTGGTTTGGGTTCCGGGTCGATTGTAACTGCACCGTGCCGCTCACCTCCAGAATCATGGCCAGCGGCGCATTCGCCGTTATTTTGGCAAACACCCTCTCGACATCAGCCAGCAGTTCCTTTTGCAGCTCCGGCTGGTCGGCAAATTTCTCCGGAATGCGCTTCTCGGCATCGTCCAGAATCTGACGGGCCGTCATGGTGCCTCGCAGGCCGTGGGCATCCGAGAATTCAAAGATGCTCACGAGGAAGGCGCGCGCCTTTTTCGCCTTGTCTGCTTCCTGCCGCGCCTCCCGTTCCTTGCCCTCGGCGATGCCCCTTTGCTGTTCCGCGTCGAGGTATTTCAGGTAGCTCACCGTCGTGCCCAAGGCCAGGGCCAGCACCACGGCCACCGCCGCTCCGGTCACCACCGGATTGCGGCGTACCCACTTGACGGCCCGCTCGATGCGCCCCACTGGCCGCGCCAGGATCGGCTCGCCCTGCTGATACCGCACCAGGTCGTCGGCCAGCTCCGCCGCCGAGGCATAGCGCTTCTCCGGCTCCTTGCGCAAGCACTTCAGGCAGATCGTCTCCAGGTCCACCGGTACGCTTTTCTGCAACCGCGACGGCGGCACCGGCTCCTGCGTCCGCACCAGATCGAGAGTCTCGACCATCGTCTTCCCCTTGAACGGTGGCCCACCGGCCAGGCAGACGTAGAGGATGGCGCCCAACGCATAGATGTCCGCCGCAGGCCCGGCCTCATGGGCGCGCCCGGACGCCTGCTCCGGGGCCATGTACGAGGGCGTGCCCATCACCGCCCCGGCCTGTGTCTCGCCGCTGTCGCTGTCCAGTTGCCGGGCCAGACCGAAGTCGGTGATCTTGGGCGTGCCCTCGGCCGTCAGCAAGATGTTGGCCGGCTTGAGATCGCGATGCACCACATTGCGGCTGTGCGCCAGTTGCATCGCCCGCGCCAATGTCTCCGTCAGTTGGGCCGCCTCCCCGGCCGGCAGCGGCTTGCCGTCGAGCTTGCTGGCAAGGTTGCCCCCTTCGACGAACTCCAGGGCGCAGTAAGGATGCCCGTCCGCCTCGCCGACCTCGTGAATCTGCACGATATTCGGATGCTGCAAGCGCGCCACCGCCTCGGCCTCGATGCGGAAACGCGCCAACTCACGCGGCCCGGCATGGCCGCCGGCGAGCACCATCTTCAGCGCCACCGTGCGCTTGAGGGTCAGATGGCGCGCCTTGTAGACGACGCCCATGCCGCCGCGGCCGAGGACATCCTCGATCTCATACCCCGGCACCAAAACCGATGCCGGGCCACGCTCGGGCACCGTGTCCTTCGTCTCCGCGTCCTGGCCCGACACCTGATCGACCGTGCCCCCGTTGACGACAGACGAACCCTGCGCGAAATCGCCCGGACCGTCCGCAGTTGGTGGCGCGGCGTTCGGATCGTGATCGGTGGTACGGAGGGGATCGTTGGCACTCGGCGGCGGCATCAGTCACCATCCTTTGCGCGGTCGGGCGGCGGTTAGCCGCCCGTTGCACAACCCCTCCCCCGGCCCCTCCCCGCAACGGAGAGGGGGGCAAGACAGCAAACTCTCCCCTCTCCGCTGCGGGGAGGGGCTGGGGGAGGGGTTGTGCAACGGGCTGTTAGCCGCGGTGCGACCTCTCAGGTCATCCGGAGGTAAAACGAAAGAACAAGGCATTATCTCAGGGCGAGCCGCGAATACCACTCTGTTTCCGCAAACCGACACCGGATCGCCTGGAAGACTATCGGGAGGAATTGACCACGCGGATGACGGACCGCTTCCACCTCGTGCCCGAATGCCGGTGGAAACAGTGCCGGTGTCGGGAAGTTGACGCCGAAGGAGATGCTGCGACCGCTCTCGCAGGGTTTCGCTGAAAGACAGGCCGACCACGCTGGACCGGCAAGTTCAGAGCGACTCCGAGAACCCGCAAGTGGGTAGTTCGGATAGTTCAGGGGCTTTGGATAAAATAGAAAAGCCTGTTGACTCTTCCCATCGACTCTCTTACATTCGTTAGTCGGCCTGTTGATGGCCGGCTGCACCTCTGGCTGAAGGAAGAAGGAGGAAGGAGGAAGGAGGAATCAGCGCCGGCTTTGATTCCTCCTTCCTCGTTCTTCCTTCCTCCTTCCGAAGAGGCGAAGGTGGGCGAACCGTTTGGCCGGAACTTGCCGTTGTCGTTGCCCCGGCGTTTGATCGGGGACATGATGCACTTCGCTCAGCAAGTGCCGTCGGTGCCGGTGCAGCGGCGCATGAACATCGCGCCGCTGGTCGCCGCCCGACGGGAAGCCGTACCGCGGCCGAGTTGGTGCGCCCTGTTCACCAAGGCGTATGCCCTTGTGGCGGCAGCGCGGCCGGAACTGCGACGCGCCTACCTCTCTTTTCCTTGGCCCCATCTCTATGAGCACCCGAGCAGCGTTGCGTCGATTGCGATCGAGCGCCGCATCGGCGACGAAGACGCCGTCCTGTTTGCGCAGATCCGCGGCGTCGAGGAGCACACCCCCGAACAGCTGGACCGTTTCCTGAAAGAGTGCAAGGAAACGCCGATCGAGCGCGTCGGCATGTTTCGGCGAGCGCTGCGCGTGAGCCGCCTGCCGCGGATACTGCGACGGTTCTTGTGGTGGCTCGGCTTGAACTGGTCCGGCTACAAACGCGCTCGCAACTGGGGCACATTTGGCGTGAGCGTTTATTCCGGGCTCGGTGCCGAGGGCTTGCATCCACTGTCGCCGTTGACGACGACACTGAACTACGGAGTCATCAGCGAAGACGGGACGGTTGATGTCCGCATCATCTACGATCACCGCGTCCTGGACGGCTCGAACGTCGCCCGCGCCCTTGCGGAACTGGAGCAGGTGCTGAACGAGGACATCGCCCGGTCGCTGCTGCCGGCGGCACGGAACGGTACGCCAGCGAAGATCGAGGTCGGCGCCAATCAGTGAGTAGGCCCCGCGAGCCGAGCGGGGGCACCGTGCCGCTCGGCTCGCCGCACCTACTCCCGAAAACATTTCGCTTGCTTCCGCCTCTCATGCTGCTGAGAGTTAGGCCCGAACAGGTGTCAGGAACCGATTTTGGACAATAGGTATCGAAATAGGTTCCTGACACCTGTTCGCTCACGGTCCGCCCGAGAAAATAGCTGGACGCATCTCAAATAATACGAAGCTGTCAATCTGTATTATCTGAGATCCGTGCCTTTTCTGGAATGGTTCAAAGCAGGGTAACCGTTTGCGGACACTAGCCCGAAGCGCAAGCGAGAGGAAGTCTAAGCCTCGCTTGCGCTTCGGGCTAGTGTGGGGCGAACTGTGACGCCCACAACTGTTACCCGAACCTGCCCCACTCTGAACCATGCCCCGTTTCGCCTTCTGACCAGGAGGATTACTCTTCCTTCCCGGCCACATCGCCAGGTAAAATAACCGCGCTGGAGCTATTTGGAGAGACACCACGGAACGACGAGTTGCTGCGGCTCCGAATTCAGATCTGTTGAGCCAAGATCTGGTAAGGCAAGCAGTTATCGCTCTCTGACGGAGGATCCCATGACGCAAAAGGTTTCTGAGCAGGGAGGAGACAAGACCCCTCCCCTGGTGGTTGCTTCCATCGCCGACGACCTAAAACAAGAGAGTGATAAAATCCGCGATCTGGCCCTGAAGGTGAAGGCGCGGGAGGAAGCCCTGTCCGAGATGGAGGCGAACTACCCGCACTTTCGTCAGTTCGTTTATGCCAAGGTGCGCGCAGAGTTTGAGCGGACGCTTGAGGAGTTGCCCGACAAGGATCTGGAATCCGTAGCCAGGGACGAGGGGGCACAGCCGCTGGAGGCCTTCATCGCGGAAATTGAGCGACTCGGGAAAGGGCCGTGACTATGCCCACATCCCTCCGGGTTCTGCTCCTTCCTGGATTTCACTCCTCGCGGGGCGATCCGCTCACCTTTTGATTCCCGACAGCGCCTCCAGTGCCAGATAGAGGGCCTGTGTGCCCTTGCGCCCGTACCCCTGCGCCCGCACCGCCTCGTAGAGCTGCTTCGCCAATCCCAGCCCCGGCAGGGACAGGTTCATCTTCTCCGCTTCGGCCAGGGCAATGCCCATGTCCTTGAGGAAATGCTCGACGAAGAACCCTGGCTCGAAGTCGCCCTTCAGGATGCGCGGCGCCAGGTTGTCGAGCGACTTGCTGCCCGCGGCGCCGGTGCTGACGGACTTCAGTACGGTGTTCGGGTCGAGCCCCGCCTTGTGGCCGTAGAGCAGCGCCTCGCACAGGCTGATCATCGTGCCGGAGATCAGCACCTGATTCACCATTTTGGTGTGCTGCCCGGCGCCGGCCGGCCCCTGGTGGACAATGGTCTTGCCCATGCACTCGAAGACGGGCCGCACCGCCTCGACCGCCTCCGCGTCGCCGCCGACCATGATCGACAGAGCCGCGTTCTTGGCGCCGACGTCGCCGCCGGAGACCGGGGCATCGATGCTGGCGACGCCGCGCGCCTTCGCGGCCTCGTAGATCTCGCGTGCCAGCGACGGCTCGCTCGTGGTCATGTCCACAAGGATCGTGCCCGCCTTGCTGCCCGCCAGCGCCCCCTGCGCTCCGAGGAATACCTCGCGCACGTCCTTCGGGAAGCCGACGATGGCGAAGACGATATCCGAGCGTTCCGCCACCTTCTGCGGCGTCTCGGCGTAGGTCGCCCCGGCCTCCAGCAGCGGCCTGGCCTTGTCCTTGCTGCGGTTGTAGACGGTCGCCGCGTAGCCCTTCGTCATCACGTGCTGGCACATCCAGCGCCCCATCACGCCGGTGCCGATCCAGCCGATTCGTGTCTTGCCCGGTTCTGCCTTGGTGAGTGCCATGAAGTTCCTCGGGGTAGGGTTCGCGTCGTCCTCTCTCACCTCTCGCGGGAGAGATTTCGGAGTACGCAGTACAGAGTACCGA
Organism: Gemmataceae bacterium; assembly: GCA_035637055.1. Classification (GTDB taxonomy): domain Bacteria; phylum Planctomycetota; class Planctomycetia; order Gemmatales; family Gemmataceae; genus DASPXY01. The sequence goes on from DASPXY010000472.1 coordinate 9,091, forward strand.
GTACCGAGTCCAGAGCAAGCCAGACGGTCGCGTCGGTCCGGGCGTTGTCCTCGGTACTCCTTTGCAGAGAGTTGCCGGGCGCGGCGGAACTCACGGCGACGGCGGCGTCAGGAACATGTCCAGGTGTCCCTCCAGCACTTGATCGAGTCGCCCCGTGCTGCGGCCCGAACGCAGGTCGCGCACCAGCGTCGTCGGCCCGAGGGTGTAGCGGCGCACCACCTGCGGCCGGCCCGAAGCGTCCGCTCCCGCCTTGCCGCCTTCGACGCGCGCTCGCAAGAGCGGCCGCAGCCGCTCCACCGCTTCCGCCTTCGTGCCGTCGGTCCAGGCACGCACCGACGTCAGCGACGGCACGTGGAACAACTGCACGTCATGCTTGAGCCGCGCCAGCAGCCGGCCGCGTGCCCCGCCCAGCGGCCGCGCCTCGACGCGCACCTCCTCGAACTCGAAACCAGGCTCGCCCACCGGCACCGCCAGCACCTCCACGCGAATCACCTCGCGATCGACCGGCCGCGAACGGCCGCCTGTCTCCTTGCGACCGCGGCTCACCTGATGCAGCCCCGCCTCGCCCGCCAGCAGCGCGTACGCCCCTGCCCCCGAGACCTGCAGCGTCAGCGTGTCCTCCGCCGGGTCGCCGCCCTGCCTGTCGTCCAGCACGTCCGCCTCCAGCCCGCGCCGACCCGCCAGCGCCAGATACATCCGCGCCAGCAGCGCTACCGCATCCAGGCCGCTGCCGTGAGCCGCCACACGCCGCAGCGTCACGAAGGCGTCGCCAAGGGCACGACTGTCGCGGCAGCCCACCAGAAAGGCGACGTGCCGCGACTCACCCTCCAGCGCGTCCAGGCGTTCGTC
>DASPXY010000473.1:0-3151 GCA_035637055.1 Gemmataceae bacterium
CGGAACGAAGGCCAGTGGAACGACTGGTCCTTGACGCCGGCGGGGGGCGTGAGCCCGCCCTCGGCGTTCGCCTTCGGATGGTAGTTCGGATAGGCGGGCCTTTTCGCCTTTGGCAGAGGGTTTTTCTCCAGCGCCTCCACGACCAGCTGAACTGCCTTCTCCAGTTGCAGATCCCGGCCCGCGCGAACGGCCTTCGGGTCGTGCTCGACTTCGACGTCCGGCGCTACGCCGCGATTCTCGACTTCCCACTCGCCTTCCGGCGTCCAGAACGCGAAGTGCGGCGCCGTCACTGTCCCGCCGTCGAGCAACGGCGGGTAGCCCCCGATGCCCACCAGACCGCCCCAGGTCCGCTTGCCGACCAGCGGCCCGAGTTTGAAGCGCCGGAATGCCCAGGGCAGGTAATCGCCCCCCGACCCGGCCAACTCGTTGATGATCATGGCCTTCGGGCCGAAGATGGCCCCGGCGGGCGTGGTGTAGTCCGCGCCATACCGTGTGCTCCAGTAATTCAGCAGGGGCCGCCGCAGCCGCTCGATGATGTAGTCCGCCGCCTTGCCGCCACCGTTGAAACGCTCGTCGATGACGACCCCCTCCTTATCGACTTGCGCGAAGAAGTAGCGGTTGAAGTTGGTGTAGCCGCCGGCGCCGGTGTCCGGCAGGTAGACGTAAGCGACCCGGCCGTTCGTCAGCGCGTCCACCTTGCGCCGGTTGCTCTCAATCCATGCGCGGTTGCGCAGTCCCAGTTCACTGGCGACCGGCACCGCCGTCACGTCACGGGCCCCCTTGCCGTCAGCGGACGGGCCCACGCGCAACACCACCGACTTGCCCGCCGTCCCCTCGAAGAAGCGATACACGTTCTCCGGCGCCTTCACCTCCTGACCATTGACGGCCAGCAGGTATTCGCTGGCCTTGACGTTCACTCCCGGCTGCGTCAGCGGCGCCCGCAAGTCGGGGTTCCAGTTCTCGCCGCGGTAGACATGGCTGAAACGGTAGCGGCCGCTATCGAGCGTGTAATCCGCCCCGAGCAGGCCGCCCTTGACGCCCTTGACCTCCGGCAGGTCGCCCCCCGCCACGTAGACGTGCCCGAGCGACAATTCGCTGAGCATCTGGCCGAACAGGTAGTTCAGATCGCGCCGGCTGGCCACCTGCTCCAGGTACGGCAAGAACCGTTTCTCGGCAGCCTTCAGGTCGTAGCCGTGGAACCCGGGGTCGTAGAGGAAATCGCGCTCGATGCGCCACACCTCGCGATAGATCTGCTTCCACTCCGCCCGCGGGTCGATGCGGACCTCCAGCTCTTCCACTTTCAGCGCCCCCTCGCCAGGCTTGGGGGCAGCCGTTGTGCCGACCAGGAACCACTTCTCTCCGGACCGGTACAGCAGTTTCTCGCCGTCGCGTGAGAGAACCGGCTCGCCGCTCGTCTCCACGAAGGGCTCAACCTTGCGCTTCTCCAGATCGAAGCGATGGAGCGTCAACTTCGGCGGCTCTGGCCCGGCGGTGACACCCACCGGCCGCTGCGCCATCTCCAGGAGGAACAGCACCCCTGCCTTGCCCGCCAGGAGAGTGACGTAGTTGCGCGCTGGCACTGGCAGAGCGATGATGCGCTGGTCGATATCCTCCAGGTCGATCCGCACCTTCGGCAGCACCCGCTTGGGCGTCTTGTCCTTCCCCTCGGGGAGCGGTTTGGCGGGCTTCTCGGGTTTCTTCCCCTCCTCACCGCCTTTTTCCTCATCACTTTCGGGGGACAGGGGCGAGGGCAGAGTCCGGTTCAGCACGATCAGGTAGACGCTGCGCGTCACCGGGTGGTTGAAGTTCGACATCTCGATCCCGCCCATGGCGGGGCCGGCGTCGGTGCTCGCGCTGAAGAACAGGTACTTGCCGGTGGCATCAAACTGCGGATCGCGGGCGTCGCTCCTGCCATCGGTCACTTGCGTGGATCTCCCGCTCGCCAGGGAGTGGAAAAAGACGGCGTACAGGTCGGCGCGCGCGTCGCACTCGCCACGGAAACGCTCGGGGGCCATGTAACGCAGGGTGCCGACGAGGTCGCCGGCCTGGGTCAGTCCCTCCTCCTCGGTCTTGGCCAACCCGAAGTCGGTCACCCACACCACCCCAGCCGCGTCGAGGAGCAGGTTGCTGGGCTTGACGTCGCGGTGGATGACGCCGCGGGCGTGGGCGTAGGCCAGTGCTTCCGCCGCCTGCTGGCCGATGCGGGCCACGCTCGCGAAGTAACGCGGCTGACCTGACCGCCCGCTGGCCAACTCGGCCTGGCCTGGCAGCACCACCGCGGAAGACGCCTCCCCCGAGCCGGCGGCGCTGTTCCCCTCCGCCACGACCGCGGGGGTGCTGTGGGACGAGGCGTCGGCGAGGTGTTCCTGGCGGAAGTGCCCGGTGAGCAGCGACTGCGCCGCCGCCCACACCGGGTCGCTGCAGGTGGCGCCGCCGTTCTGCTCGACTGGTGGTGTGAGCCGACCGGCTGCGGAGTCGGCGCGGAGGCGACGCAATTCGGCGACGACGAGGTCGAGGCCGAGACCCTGGATGAACTGCATGGCGTAGTAGGTGATCTCGCCCTCCTGACCCACCTCGAAGACCGGCACGATATTGGTATGGTGCAACTTCGCCGCCGCCCGCGCCTCCCGTTTGAACCGCTCCAGCGCCTTGCCGTCGCGACCACTGTGCAACGGCAACACCTTGAGGGCGACGCGGCGACCCAGAGAGAGTTGCTCGGCCTCGTAGACGACACCCATGCCGCCCCGGCCGATCTCGCGGATGATGCGGTAGTCCCCCAACCGCTCCAGGGGTGGTGTCACGGGCGCGGGGCGGTCGGTGGCCTCGTGGCGGTCCTCGTCGACCTGCTCGACCTCGGCGAGGGCGGGGAACAAGGCGCGGATGTCGTCGGCCAACTCGGGGTAGCGGTCGACGTACTCCTGGAGGGAGGGACGCTCGCCGCGGCGCCAGCGCTGGGCGAACTCCTCCGCCAGACGGTCGAGCAACTCGTACTTCCCGGAACTGGCGGATGACATGCGCAGATCCTCTCTGCCGTTGGGTCAGGTCGAGGTTCGTTCAGGACGGTCTTTGCAGGTCAGACGGGGGATCTCTCATTCATAATCCGGTTGAGGGTGTCCGGTCCGGTATGGAGGGCGAGGCTCCTGCCGAGCCA
>DASPXY010000474.1:0-2124 GCA_035637055.1 Gemmataceae bacterium
CGGCTCGGCAGGAGCCTCGCCCTCCACACCAGACAGGCTCAACTGGATCATGTATCAGAGTCCCTCCAGGCCGCCGGGCATGTCGGCCAGGCAGGGCAGCAACGGCTGCGTACGGTCCAAGGCTTGTACCTGCGACTTCTCGTCCACACGCAGCACGCTGGCCCGCGCGGGCGGGTTGAGGTACAGCCCGACCACATCCCGCACCTTCTCGACGAAGAACGGGTCGGTGGACAGTTTGAACGTCTCGCTCAGGTGCGGCTTGAGCCCAAAGGCCTGCCGGATACGCACGACGGCCGACTGCGACAGGCCGGTGCGTGCGGCCATGCTGCGGGTGGACCAGTGGGTGGCGTCGGTGGGCTTGCTCTCCAAGGTGCGGGTGATGACCGCCTCCACCTGGGCGTCACTGAGCGAGCGGGGTGCCCCCGGACGGGGTTCGTCGGGCAAGCCTTCCAGGCGGTCCGCCACGAACCGCGCCCGCCACTTGCCGACGGTCTGCGGAGTGAGGCGCAGGCGGCGGGCGACCTCCTTGTTGTCCAGGCCGTCGGCGCAGGCGAGCACCAGGCGCGCCCGCAGGGCCAAGCGTTGGGCGGAGGTAGGTCGGTGCGCCCAAGTGCAGAGTTTGGCGCGCTCGTCGTCGGTCAAAGTCAAGGGGGCTTTGGGACGGCCCAGGGTCAGGAGAAGTCTCCTCGCCAACAGCTGGGTGACGAAGCTTATCACGAGCATGCCCCTGGCGCAAGACGAAATCAACGATTTTGTAACTCAGGACACTAGAATTGGGGAAGGATAGAAAGGTGGGATGTCGTAAAGCCAATAAATAAGGCCACTTGCAACTTGCCTGAAAAAGTAGATTGTCAGCAGATCGAACCCCGGTGGTGTGCGGGAGTTTCGCGGGTCGCTCTCCCCAGTTGTCATAACTTACAGCCCAGGGTCCCTGGCCGCCACACGAAACCGCCCTGGAGAGATCGAGTATGCAAATCCGGTGGGGCCTTCTCGGTTGTGGCGACATCGTCCGCAAGCGCGTGGCGCGGGCCATCCTCGACGAACCGCGGAGCCGGCTGCTCGCCGCCTGTCGCCGGGATTCCGGCAGGGTGCGCGATTTCTGCCAGGCGTTCGGCGTCGAGCGCGCTTATACCTGCGACGCCGACCTACTCGCCGATCCCGAGATCGACGCCGTGTACATCGCCACTCCGGTTCACCTCCATTTCCCGCAAACGCTGGCTGCGGCCGCGGCGGGCAAACACGTCCTGGTGGAAAAGCCGATGGCGCGCACCGTCGCCGAGTGCGATCAGATGATCGACGCCTGCCGCGCTGTTGGGGTGAAGTTGGGCGTGGCGTACTACCGGCGTTTCTACCCCATTGTCCATCGCATGAAGGAACTTCTCGCCTCCGGGGAACTCGGCCGCCCGCTGGCGATCAGCGCCGTCACCTCGACGTCCTTCGCGCTTGGCCCTGGCGACGAGGGCTACTGGCGCGTCGTCCCGGCCGAGGGTGGCGGCGGCGCCCTCATGGACATCGGCAGCCACCGCCTCAACCTCTTCCTGGATCTCCTTGGCGAAGTGGTCGATGTGCAAGCCCGCATCGACACGCTGCTCGGGGCGTATGAGGCCGAGGACGCCGCGACGCTCTTGCTCCACTTTCGGAGTGGCGCCCACGGGACGCTGCAGTGCTTCTTCGGCACGACCTGCGGGGCCGATGACTTCTCGATCCTCGGCAGGCGGGGACGGTTGAGCGCCACTCCCCTCAACGGAGAGCAATTGGTCATAGAATCGATACAGGGGCAACGGATCGAAACGCACCCGCCACCTGGGAACCTCCACGCTCCCCTGATCGTCGATTTCGTCAGCGCTATTCTGGAGGGCCATTCTCCGCTGGTGACCGGAGAGGAAGGCCGCCGCACCAACAACGTGATGGAACGTGCTTATCGTGCCTGCAAGCAGGGGTAGCGGTCGTAGCGAGAACGCCGCCCTGCTACAATCATCTTAGCGGGCAAGTGCCAATACATCCCGAACAGTTTTGTGCCAGTACATCCCGAACAGCCGACGGCTACAATTTCCCTAAAACCGATCCATCACGAGGTATTTCCATGAGTAAGCAAAGCGTCACGTCGAGCGTCGGAAAGCCATG
>DASPXY010000475.1:0-3180 GCA_035637055.1 Gemmataceae bacterium
CCTCCCGACGGCCTTGCCGTTGGTCGGTGCATCGCAGCTCAAGCAGCCTCCCGCGACCACCCCGGCCAACCGACCGGCACAAGCGCAGGAGCAGCCGCGCCTCGACCGCCACGGCGACCCGCTGCCGCCGGGAGCCGTGGCCCGGTTAGGGACGCTGCGCTTCCGCACCGCCGGCGAGGTGGAGGCGCTGGCCTTCGCTCCCGACGGCAAAACGATCGCCGTTTCCTCCGGCGCCGGCCTGTCTTTCTTTGACACCGCCAGCGGCAAACGGCTGAGCAGCATCCCTCCCCCGGCCTCCTTGTGGGCGCGGGACGACCGCCTCGTCTTCTCGCCGGATGGCAAACGCCTGGCCACACGGAAGCAGGTGCTCGTCGACAAGCGCTTCAAGGGGGTGATGCGCATTTGGGAACTGACCGGCGACCGCAAGTCGCGGGACTATGACGCGGAAAACGCGCTCTGGGTGGGCTGGTCGGCCGGCGGCGAGCCCCTGGCAGTCTGCCTGGAAGCAGGCGGCCTGCGCCTGCACGAGTTGGCGGCCGGCCGTTCGCGCCGCTTCGATTGTCCCAATCTGCCGCAGCCCCAGGTGCCCGACGACACGGTCTTCGCCGCGGCCCCCGGCGGACGGGCCCTGGCGGTCGCGGATGAGGCGCGGCAGGCGGTCCACCTCTGGGATACCACGGTCGACCAGCCGCGGCGCACGCTTCGACCGAAGGGCGAGAACGTTTCTGCCCTGGCCTTTTCCCCGGATGGAAGCAAGCTGGTTTCCGTCACCCGGCAGGCGGTGCAGTTCTGGGACGTGGCTTCCGGCAAGATGCTGTATGCCATCGACTCCAGGGACAACTACCGCAGCGCCTTGTTCAGCCCGGACGGCAAGCTGCTTGCGGTGATGGACGGAGGGCGGGCCATCTGCTTCTGGGACGCGGCGACCGGCAAGGAGCGCGGCCGCACGCAGGGCAACAGCAACTTCGCTGCCAACTTCACGTTCTCCCCGGACGGCAAAACGCTGGCCACGCTCACCCGGCTTGGCTGTGCCGTCCGTCTTTGGGAGGTTCCCACCGGCCAGCCGAAAGCCGAACCGGTGGGCCATACGCATCGGCCCCAGGGGATCTCCTTCTCTCCGGATGGCCGGCGCGTGGCGACCAGCGGCTCGTTCGACGGCACCATCCACGTCTGGGATCTCGCGACCGGTGAAGCGCTGTGGCACATTTCTCGGCCGCAAGGGGTTCGCAATGGCCTGTTCTCCACAGATGGGCACCATTTGTTCTCGGCCTGGATCGACGACAACGTCTGGGTGTCCGACGCCCGCACCGGCAAACGGCAACACGTCCTGATACTGGAAGATCCCGACCGCCCGGACACACGGCAGTCGGCCATCTCCATGCGCCTGTCCGCCGACGGCAAGACACTGATCGCCTTCAGTTACTACTACGCGAAAAAGCAGGGCGCCGGGCCGCGCTGCCAAGAGACGTTGATCACTGGCTGGGATACGTCCACGCACAAACAGCTGTTCCGCTACAGACATCCTGGAATGGATTTCTGGGGCACGGTGTCACCGGATGCCCGCCTGCTGGCCGTGCCGCACCCGAGCACTGAGGGACGCGGGCTGGCCGTCGGCATGGGGCCGATGCGGTTGGAAGGTTTGGCGACCGGCGAGCCTCTGCTGAGGTTCCCGGCCCTGGAAGGGCAGATACAGACCTGGCCGTTGGCCTTTTCCCCGGACGGGCGCCTCCTGGCTGCCTATAATTCCCGCTCGAAGGGGGTCGCCAAGGACGGAAGCCGCACCTTCGAGAGGACCGTTCGCCTGTGGGAGGTGGCGACGGCGTCCGAGGTGCTGTCGCTGCCCGCGGCGGGTCAAAATCGAGTGGCCTTTTCCGCCGACGGCCGACTGCTGGCCCTGCCCGCGCCGGGACCGGCAGTTCTCGTGTGGGATCTGGCCCGCGGCCGCGAGTTGCGGCGCTTTAACGGGTTCGACGCCGAGGTAACGGATCTGGCCTTTTCGCCCGATGGCCGTCGTCTCCTCTCCGGATTGGCCGACTCGACGCTGCTCGTCTGGGATGTGGGGCCGCGCGATGCGGCGGCGGTCAAACTCGGGCCGGAGGGTGTGGCGCAGGCGTGGGCCGATCTCGCCAGCCCCGACGCTCGCCGGGCTTTCCGGGCTCGTGGGGCGCTGGCGCGCTCCCCAGCGGAAGCGGTCGCCCTCCTGAAGGACCGCCTGCGCCGCGCGCAGCCCGCGGACGCACAGCACTTGCATCAGTTGCTGGCCGACCTGGGCAGTGAGCGGTTTACGGTGCGCGACAAGGCGCAGGCGGCCCTGGAAAAGCTCGGCGAGCTGGCCGAGGGGGCACTGCGGCAAGCGCTGACGACCAACCCGACGCTCGAAGTGCGGCGGCGCCTCGAAGGGTTGCTGGCCCGCCTGCGCCGGCCGGTCACGCAACCTGAGGCGATGCGCTCCGTGCGCGCGGTGGCGGTCCTGGAGGACATCGCCACGCCCGCCACGCGGGAACTGCTCGCCGAGTTGGCCGCCGGCGCAACGGACGCCCGGCTCACGCGCGAAGCGCTGGCCGCCCTGCGCCGTCTCGGCCGATAACGGAGCGTTCCAGGGTCTGCTACCCCATCTCGTCGCCCTGAGCGGACGCTGACGCTGACGTCCTCGGCGCTTTGATTTTCGGCGGCGCAACTGCTACACTGACGGATGGAGAAAGTCGCCGCGCGGCCGTTTCCAGGCGCGGCACGTATCCTCGGAACCAACCGGCATGACGCTCAGTCTGCTCAGCCTGACACTCCTTGGGATCTCGACCTCCACCGATCCCCCCCTGTGCGCCGTTCGGTCCGCAGGGCTGCCGGCTCTTCGACGGACTTGCTCCACTTTTCCCACTTCTCCCATCCTTGACCGCGGCAGGCCGACAGCGCCGAAGCCGAGTCGGCGGGCTCCACAACGACCCGGCGTCTTCCTCGAAGAGGACGATCCCTCGCCGCGCGACCCCCAGGGGGAGGCAGGCGGTGCCCTCGGCCACGGAACCGCGACACCACCCGCTGCTGCTGACCGCGCCGCACACAGACTCCTTTCCTGGCTGCCCGCCGGAGCTTCGCTGATCTACACCCTGCACACCCTGCTGATTTGAGAGTGCCTGTCTCCGCGGCGCCGGTGTCCCCGTGCGCCCGCTCACCAGCCCGATCCTC
>DASPXY010000476.1:0-9901 GCA_035637055.1 Gemmataceae bacterium
CGGAGATCCACAAGGGCCATCGTTACGCCCCTCCTGCCGCGGGCGGGTTCAGGAGAGGTTATTGTATTTGTCAAAGAACTTTTTGTAACCTACTTAAGTCACTGAACAAAGCAGAGAAAAATGCCCTAAAACGATTCGTGCGTCTCTGGAACAAGGAGATTCAGGCCACCGCAACAGCATCGATGAAACGTAGATCACGGCGCTTGACAACAAAGCAAGAAGCCGAATCACAAGCTTGGAGGAGGAAAATCGCCAGGGAGAATCCAAAATTGTATCCGAAGGATTCGGACCTTGTTGTTGCACACGTCCCGGACGCAGTGTGGGGTGGGAAGCACAAAAATGGCACACACATGCCTTTGCCTTCAAGCCTCAATGAAGCTATTGGATCAATAGCACAAAACGTGACAAAAGGCACTATCTACCATCGTGTTCGGGTTGGATCCTAAGTATCTTGAGACGACGCTTCGGAGGCAAGCAATTATGGGAAAACACCTGAGACAGATGCATGTCACCGCTTTGCTTGAACTTATCAGAGAGGACTTCCCGCGCCGCAAACGAGAACTGGAGAAGATCCGAGAAGAGTTTGGCGATCTTGGGACAGTCGAGCAAATCATCGAGCCCCCAGAATTGGTCGAAGCCATTCCAACTTTCGACCCTGCTGTGTCCCGGTCACTCACCCCGATGCTCCGCGAGCGATTCGCCTTCGCTGGTGCTTGGACCGAGGGGGGGAGAAGGTGGTTGTCAGCAAGTCAAATGCGCGAGTGGACGAGTAAACCCGACATTCGCCACCATCACGCCATCCTGCGAGAGCACCATAATGGATCAGCTCCGATGCGATTCCGAGACGATCAGCTCGGCTTATTCGGCGTCGATTTAGAGGAATTGGGCAACTTTGATTATTTGGTGTGGGGGACGGACGACGGGGAACCCCAAGTCTGGCACTACCGGGTGGGGGCTCCCGCAACAAAGTTCCGCCACTTGGTCAACTACTTGAAGTGGTACTTGCAGTTCGACTAACTGTTCGCAAATGCTCTCGTTCGTTGGATCGGAAAAGAGGGTCGAGACTCGTAGAAATATGCGATAGCTATTGAGGCTTTACTTCCTCCTGCTCAGAGAGGCTATATGGCGATCAGCACTGCCTGTCCTCACTGCGGGAACGCCTATCACCTCGCGGACACGCTGCTTGGCAAGCAGGTCCGGTGCAAAAACTGCCAGAAGGCGTTCCTCGTCCAACCCACGGCCGAGCCGGAAGTGACCGCCGAGGCGGCCGACGAAGGTGTTCAGGACCGCCCGCACCAGCCCCACACGGCGCCCCCGCGCAAGAAGCCGGTTGCCACGCCCCCCGAGGCCAAGGCCGAACCACGTGCCGCCCGCAAGGCCCGCACCGCTCCCCGCGAGGATGCAGCGGACGATGCGGACGCGGACAGGCCACGCCGCAAGCAGTCGGCAAAGCCCGCAGCCACCTCCCCGATGCTCTGGTGGATCATCGGCGGGTCCGGCGCTGCAGTCGTTCTGATCGTGGTCATCCTCGTGGTTGTCCTGAACTCGGGCGGTTCCGGCCCTGTGACAGTCGGGAAAGGCAACCCTCCGGGGAAGCCGGGGGGATTCGTGCCCCAACCTGGCGGCGCGCCGCCAGAGAAGCCCCCATCGCCCGATTCCGTCATCGACGCGGCGGCGCTGGTGCGCGTGCATCTCGTGGGCGACCCCCGGCCCTACTTCAACAAGACGCTCACCGTGCGTGGGATCGGCACCTCCGCACGCAAATCCAATGACGCTGCCGGCACAGCCTATCTGCTGACCGGCGTCAGCAGGATGTGGGATCAGAAGCAAGTCCCGTGCGACGTCCGGCTTCGCTTCCGCAAGCTCTCGGACGCCGCCAAGGTCGAAGGGCCGGTGACCGTTCGCGGCCGCTGCGATGCGTTCACGTTCACATCTGGTGAGCCCCAGAGGTGGAATCTGAACCTCCTCGATGCCGAACTCGTCCAGGTGGGCAAGGAGTGAATTTCCGCCGCGGAGCAACCCGCCAAGAGGGGGAGGGGCCGCGGCTTCCTCCACCCGCTCACAGCCAGGCCGGATCGAGACCCGTGAGGATTTTGCCGACACGCGGCAGTTCGCTGTAGTGGCGGCCCACCCACGGCTTCATCTCAGCGCTGCCATCATCCAGGATGAGTCCCGCCTCATCGACGTAGACGAACCACAAGGTCGGCACCTTGGGTTGCAGTTTCTCCAACCGTTTCAGGCGATTGCGGAGGTTCATGCTTTTCCCTTTCCGGAGAGTTGTTGTTCTAACGCCTGCAGCCGCGCTTCCAGTTCCACGTTCTCGCGCAACTTGACGCCCAGTTCCAGGAGCGAGCGGGCGGCGCCGAGCCGGACGTTCTCGCTTTCGGCGGCGAGCAGCTGGCGCAGCACATCGGCGGCTTCGGCCATGCCGTCCGCCACGCGCCCGAGGGAGCGTTGAACCAAGTCGCCCCGCAGCTCGGAGACGCGCTGGCGAAAGGCGGCATCAGCCCAGCGCCGCGCCGCAGTCCGCTCCCCGATGCCGACAGCTTGTGCCGCGTCACGTAGGGTCTGGCCAGTCGCCACAGCGAGTGCCAGGGCCTCATCGGCGTGTTGTCTGCCACGGTGTGCCACGGTCTGCCCCTTTCACGTCTACGCCAGCATTCCAGCCCCTCGCACAGCGTTCTTGGGCTTGCGGGCCTCGGATGCCGGCCAGTGCAGTTTTTTTCGCGTCCCCATGTTCGGACTCGGACAGTGTTGCCAGTTCCGGCTTGCCGTGTCCCTCCGCACTCGCCTGGCGAGTCCGTCGAGCATTGACAGCCCCGCCTGGTGAACTTCCCCCTGCCATCCTACTTGCTCCTATCCTTCCCTTCGGCTTGCCCCGGTTGCTGTCCGAGCAGCAGGGCCACAAGCCGATCCCGATCCGCCTGCGACAGCCCGAGCAGCGCTGCCGCCAGCGCTTCCGGAGTCATTGCAGCCGAAACTGCACCGGAGTTTGCAGCGCCAGGAATGGTCGTTTGCCGTAAAGTATTATCAGAATCGGAAGTTGGAGAATTCGGTTCGAGTCCTGGTCGGGGAGCAATACGGTAATGCACGGCTCGCCGTCATCGTCCGGCCCGCAGAGTGCCTTGAGCCTCACGAGCGGGGGCGTGCAGTCGCGATTGTCGTTGCGCACGTGGACGGCGAAGCGGATTACTGCGCCGTTGCCCCGGCCGACAGCGCAGCGGAGCAGCCAAAGCACGTCCCACAGTCGCCCCGCTTCGTCCTGGCATTCGACGCCTTGCGGGACAGTGACGCACTTCGCCCAGACGGCCGCCGTCAGCGCCACCGGGTAGCGAAAGCCCGCTTCCTGCGCCGTCGCGCTCACGTCGATCAAGACGCCGTCCGCAATGGCCTGGGCACGGGTGTAGCGATGAAGCAGGTCTGCATTCTCAAACATGAGCATTAACTCCTTCGTGGGGTGGTGATGGGTGGAAAAGGGGCGGGGAGGGCGATTCCCCGCTGCGCTGCTGTCAGGCCGCTTCAACAGGCGACTCGCTCAGGCTGTCGAAATCGACCACGTCAACGATGCGGCCGGGTGGAATGTCCCGCGTCGAGTACCACAGGCCCCGGCGGTTGCGCCTCAGCCAACTCCGCGGGATGGACAGCTCCAGGACAACCACGTCCTGAACCCGTCCGCCGTGCCGGCCGACCGTGTGAATCACCGCCCAGGTGCTCTTGGCCGCCGTGTGCAGCCAGACGACTTTCATCTTGCCTTTGGCCTTGCTGCACAGCAGGCCGTCGTCGGCAATCGAGAGCAGGTTCCGTTCGGGCGTTGCGTGCCTCAACCTGACCGTGCCCTTGACGGGCTTCCGCGACTTGGTAACCTTGGCCATTGCGTTCGCTCCTCTGTAGCGAATGCCACGGGCCGGGGCTGTTGGTAGCAGCCGCCGGCCCCTTTCGTTTCGATCCCGTTGCCTCCTCTCTGCTAGGCTCCTGCTACTTCTTGGCGCCCTTCTGCGGCTTACGGCTCAACCCCATCGCGGCCAGCTCCTCATCGGTGAACTCGGCCAGCTTCGCCGCCACCGCCTCTTTAGTCACCGGCGCGACCTTGCCGCCAAGGCTGACCGTGTAGCCGTCCAGTACTTGGGCGGCTCGACTGATGGCGGGATCGTATCCGGTGGCCAGGATCCACCCCTTCACCTCACCCTTGACCGTGATCTGGAATGCCCTGGTGTTCTTGGGAGGGTTGGCGGGGACAGCCGCCAGCGCCTCTTCGCGTGTGGGGTACATCTGCTTGGGCAGCTCATCCCGGGTGGTGGCGGTGGTCTCGGTCGCCTCAGCGGTGGTGATTTCAAGGGGCTCCGACTGCGGGTTGCTCGTGTCCATTGGTTTCCCTTTTCGTAGACCCCTCTGCGTTGTACGGGCTTGGGACCGTCACCCGCTGCAACAGCAGCGGGTGGCCGCATTACTACCCTCCGAGGGGTGAGTACCCTCGGAGGGGTGGGCGCCTAGTTGGCGACCGGCACCACCGTGTCCGGGGTAACCGGCGCGTCGCAGTACCAGTCGTTGAGGTACGTCGAGGCGTACAGCCGGCCCTTCTCGTCGCGGCCGAGCTTGACGTCGCTGTAGACCGGGGTAACGCGGCCCGTCCGGAGGTTCACCACCGTGGTGGAGTCTGCGTCGCGAGCCCTATCGGTGACCACGAACGTGTCGCCGTCGGGGTCGTGGTAGCTGGCGCCGGCGAACAGGTCGCCGATGGTGCAGACGAGGGTGGGCGGGCGGTTGGTAGCGATACACATAGGTCGTTCCCCTATTCGTAGGTCGGGGGCGGGCCGGGCGAGTCCACCTCGCCCCGTTGCTGCCCCGTCCCGACACCTTGATTGTATGCTGCGGTATACCACAAGGCAAGGGGAGTCCGAGAATTACTTTTGGGGTAGACCGCAAGGCGGCGCAGGATACAATGGGGGTAGGCCGCGGTTTACCGCGCTCCGACCCCGGGGCGGACCGACGGCCGACCGCCCCGGCGCTAACCCATGAGGTCCGCGATGGCAAAGAAGGGTGGGGGCAGCAAGAAACCGTCGTCCGACAGGCACAAGGCGCCGCGCCTAATGGTGCCGCTACCCAGGGACGTCGTTGACGCCTTCCGCGAGTGGTGCGAGGAGAACCGGCGCGTGATGAACTGGGAGATCGCCCACCTGGTGAAGCAGTTCCTCAAGGAGCAGGGCCGCTGGCCCGAGGAGGGAGGGGGCGCGAAGTGAGCCCCCGGAACGGCACGGGCCGGCCCGCCGGGAATGCCCATTGCCACGCACTAGCCCGCCGCTGCCGCGTCCGGGCGGGCGGGGCGGGTAAATGCCCGCCCCGGCCGAATCCGGCCCGCCCGGGGTTCCTACAATCTTGCATTTTTGTATTGCCTATTACGACGGCGAACACGCTGGACACGATCCCGAGACCGCTACTGGATCGTATGGAGATACTGAAACTCTCCGGCTACAGCGAGGAGGAAAAGGTGCAAATCGCCCGCCGCTACCTGCTGCCGCGGCGACTGGAGGAGGTGGGGTTGACCGCCGAGCAGCTCCACGTCCCGGATGAGACCGTGCGGCGGCTGATCGCGCGCTACACGCGCGAGGCCGGCGTGCGCAACCTGGAACGGAGCCTGGGGCGCGTGGCGCGCAAGGTGGCGCGGCGCTTCGCCGAGGGGTACACAGAAGCAGTGACCATCGGCCCGGAGGATCTGACCGACCTGCTCGGACCGGAACGCTTCCGCCCGGAGAAGGCGCGGCAGGCATTGCAGCCCGGCGTCGCGACGGGCCTGGCGTGGACCGAGGCCGGCGGCGAGGTGCTGTACGTCGAGGCGAGCGTCGTTCCGGAGAGCCGCGGCATTCGTTTGACGGGGCAGCTCGGGGATGTGATGAAGGAATCGGCTCGTGCGGCCCAAACTTACGTCCGTGCCCACGCGCAGCAACTGGGCATCGATCCGGTGCTGTTCCGCACCACGGGCGTTCACGTCCACGTCCCGGCGGGTGCGGTGCCCAAGGATGGACCAAGCGCGGGTGTCGCGATGGTGACAGCGCTGGCGTCGGCCTATGCCGACACGCCGGCCCGTGGCGATACCGCCATGACCGGCGAGATCACGTTGAGCGGACTGGTGTTGCCCGTCGGCGGCATCAAGGAGAAGGTGCTGGCGGCGCGGCGGACCGGCGTGCGGCGTGTGATCCTGCCGCGCGATAACGAACAGGATCTGCGTGAGCTGCCGGAGGCGGTGCGGCGCGAAATGGAGTTCATCCTGGCGGAGCGCATCGAGGACGTGCTGGCGGCAGCACTGCCGGAACTGGCGCAGCGCTTCCACAGTTAAGAGCTACCGCACAAAAGCCTTACCAGCCCGAAGCGTCAGCGAGGATGTTCCTCGCTGACGCTTCGGGTTGGTAAGAGCAATAGGTTTGTGCAGAAGTACGGCGTACGAAGTACCGAGTACCGAGTTATCATCCCGCGTAGCGAGAACTCGGTACTCCGTATTCGGTACTTCGTACGCCGTACTGGTTTCGTCAGCAGCAAGGAGCAAGGAAAACCCTTTACCCCTTAGTGGCCCTGCGGTGCTCCCGGCGTATTGACGCCGCTGATGCCGACGACCACGCCATTCGGCTCGGTCATGTCGAGCGTCACGGGCTGCGGCGTCTCGCAGCGGGCGACGTTCCCCGCCTGATCCGTCGCCTCCAGCCGCACGAAGAACTGACCACCCGCGTCACGCGGGAAGGCCCAGCGATAGCTGCCATCATTTTTCAGGTTGCTGGCGATCGGCACCCACGGCCCTTCGCGCCGCGCCGCGTAGAAGAGCTTGATCGGCTCCGCGCCGAGGTTCTTATCGCTCACGACCCAGCGGATCTCCAGGGTACCGCCGGTGGCGTTCGGATCGATATCGCGGAGCTGGACGACCGGGCAGGTCATGTCAACCTCCACCCAACTCGTCGGCGCGTCATTGGGTGCCGGCGCTTTGCCGCCGAAGCCGTTGCCGTTGGTCACCGCGAGACGAATGCCGTAAAGCCCTTCGCCGGGCAGGTCGATCTCGGCCGGACTGCTGCGGTCAACGTCCTCACCCATCCGCCGCCACGTCTGGCCCTTGTCCGGGCTCATGTAGATTTCGATCTTGCTGATGCCGCTGGGACCAACCGGGTCGATCCGGTACTTGATGACCGCGTGGGTGGTGTTGATCAACTGCCGCGGCAAACTGGAAGCCTTCGCGTCCACCGGCGGCTGAGCGCCCGTTTTGGGAGATAGCGACTCCGGCAAGGAGGTAGGCGGCGTCGGGAGACCGGGTTCCGCGGACACGCTCCCACTGAGCGCGGCCTGCTTGGAAGCGACGTGGACAGGGGGAGACGTGGCGCCGGCCTGGATCACTTCCGGAGGAGTGCGCGCCGCGGCCGTGGGCGCGGTGGTTCCAGCCAGGGGCGGCAACGGCTGCGGCGCGGTGGGCAAGGGTGTACCGGGCAGCGGCGCCGTGGCCACCGGCAGCGGCGGCTGCGCCGGGGCGACACGGGCGAGCACCTCGCGCAGGTCCAGGTCGCGCGTGGTCTTGTTGAGGGCGCGATCCACCACGGTCACGCACACCCATCCGGACTGCACCTCGGGGCCTGGAGCGCGGAACAGGCCGACCTGTCCGGGGATAGGTTCCAGTACGCGCACCGTCTGGTCGGCGGACCGGTACTGGATTTTCGTCGCCTGGTAGTCCGGGTTGCTGTCCTGGATCGTGCAGCGCAGGGCGAACTGGCCGCCCGGCAGCCCCACGGGTTGCAGGTCGAAGTTCGGCTGCTGCGTATCGACCACGACCATCAGCGCCGGCGCTTCCTGCGACACGTCGCGCGGCGTCGAGACGCCGTTCTTGTCGGTGGTGACGACGCTGAACCAGTATTCGCCGTCCTGCGGCGCCTGATAGCGGAACTGGGCCTGGGTGGGCGGGGCGGTGTCCTGACGCATCCATTGTCCGCCGTTGCACTTGACGAACAAGCTCACGTCCCGCACGAGGGCCCGCGACTGCGGGTCCAACTTGATAGGCAGATTGAAGACAGGCTGGTTGGTGTAGATCTTGCCGTCGACTTGGATCTGCCCAGCAGGCGTGCCGCCGGGCGCCGCGCGCCCGTTGACGACCAGGCACGACAGTAGGGCAACGAGTGCCCCTGTCCGTCCGGCCCCCCTAATCAACCGCTTTCGATCCATTGAACCCCCTCCGATCCGGTGCAGAGTCCGGACCACCGCCATTCCGGGCGCGACCAGCGGCCGACGAAACCGGCGTGCGGCTGGACCTGAGTGGAAGTGATGCGCTTCGAGGTGGGGGAAATACCGATCTCCCGTTCGCCTGTCAAGACGAAAATGGCGCTGTTGGCGGTCGCTTTCCCTTTGAGTTACGGGTCCGGCGGGGATAAACCCCGCCGCTCGTTGTCTTCATGACGAGCCGCCGGGTTTATCCCGGCGGTCTTCTCTGCCAGCTCTTTGGCGTGCGACGGAGAATCGTTGCATCGGTCCCCCGGTGGGATACAATCGCACTGTTGCTCTCGACGACGATCCACAAGATAGGGCTCCAATGTCCAGGAAAAGCGGTGTTCGCGGCGGCCTCTTCGTTCTCGCTGTCGGCCTTACGACTTTGTACGCCTGGTGCGCGTTGCGGTCAGCGCCGGCAGCGGCTCCGCAGGGATCCAAGGGCAAGGAGGGGACTACGACCGACCAACTCGAACGCCGGTTCGCGACGCGCGTGCAGCCGTTCCTCGCCCGCTATTGCTTCTCGTGTCATGGTCCGAAGAAGCAGGAAGCGGCGCTCGATCTCAGTCGCGACGCAACCGTGAAGGCGATCGCGAACAACGCCCGGCAGTGGGAACTGGTGCTCGAACGGCTCGATGCCCAGGAGATGCCGCCGAAACGTGCTCCGCAGCGGCCGGAGCCTGCCGAACGTGCCGAGGTCATCGCCTGGATTCGCGCGCTGCGCGACCACGAGGCAGAGCGCAACGCCGGCGACCCGGGGACGGTCCTCGCCCGCCGCCTGAGCAACGCGGAGTTCGATTACACCATTCGCGATCTGACAGGTGTCGATATTCGACCGGCGCGGGAGTTCCCGGTCGATCCCGCGAACGAAGCGGGTTTCGACAACTCGGGCGAATCCCTCGCGATGTCGCCGGCGCTGCTCAAAAAGTACCTGGCGGCGACTCGACTGGTGGCCGATCATGTCATCCTGAAACCCGAAGGCTTTGTCTTTGCGCCGCATCCCGTGGTGACCGACACCGATCGCGACAAGTATTGCGTGCATCGCATTATCGACTTTTACGACCGTCATAAGGTCGATTTCGCCGACTATTTCCTGGCGGCTTACTCGTATCGCCATCGCAAAGCCCTCGGCCGGCCCGCTGCGGAACTGAGCCGTTTTGCGACCGAGGCGGGATTGAGTGGCAAGTACCTGGCGCTGCTCTGGGCCGCTCTGACCGAGAGCGAGGCGGAAGCGGGGCCGCTGGCTGCGATTCGGAAGGTGTGGCAGGAACTGCCCGCACCGACCCCTCCCCCCCAGCCCCCCTCCCCGCAACGGAGAGGGGAGAGCCAAGAGGTTTCCTCCCCCCTCTCCGTTGCGGGGAGGGGGGCTGGGGGGGAGGGGTCGTCGTCGGTAGCGCGTCCCGGCTGTGAGCGCCTGCGCGATCTGGTCGTGCGTCTGCGGCGGCAACTCAAGCCCAACGTCGGCAAGCTGCAGGTGAAGGGGATTTCCCCCGGCAGCCAGCCGTTCCTCCTATGGAGCAACCGTCAGCAGGCCAGCCAGCATCGGATTTATTCGGGAGAGGTTTTCTCCGATTTGGGGAAGCTCGCCGAACAGCTCAAAGGCGCGGACGCCGAACTAGCGAAACTCTTCCCCACGACGCGTAGCGACGCGGCGAGCGAAAAGCGACTGCGGGGA
>DASPXY010000477.1:0-3567 GCA_035637055.1 Gemmataceae bacterium
TTCCTCCCCTCTCCCCCGAGTACAGGGGAGAGGGGGGCAAGACGATCGGACACTCTCAACCGGATCGTGAATAAGATTGGAGAAGTGCGGCTTTACGGTTGGCGGTGCGGCCGTGTGGCAACGCTGGTAGTGGGAGGTTGAAGACCATGTCCGGGGAACGTGAGACTACCGGGCCTCTCGGCGGCCCCAGCCCCTTCGCGGACACCCTGCGCAGTCACGGGGTGCTGGAGGAAAATCGCCTCGAAGAGGTTGCCCGCCTGGAGCGTGGCCTTCCCGATCCGCGCGCTCTGGCCCGTGAACTACTCGGCCGCGGCTGGCTGACCGCCTTCCAGGTCAATCAGCTGCTGCAGGGGCGCGGCGCCGAACTGGCGCTGGGGCCGTATGTGCTGCTGGAGCGGTTGGGCAAGGGCGGTATGGGGCAGGTCTTCAAGGCCCGTCACCGTCTCATGAACCGCGTCGTCGCCCTCAAGGTCATCCGCCCGGATTTCCTGGCCCGTGAGGGGGCCGCCCAGCGCTTCCGCCGCGAGATCCAGGCAGCCGCGCAGCTATCGCATCCGAACATCGTTCACGCCTACGACGCCGACTGTGTCGGCCAGACACACTTCCTGGTGATGGAGTACGTCGAGGGAATCGATCTGGCCAAGTTACTCAAGGAGCGCGGGCGGCAACCGGTGGCGCAAGCCTGCGAGTACGCGCGCCAGGCCGCCCTCGGTTTGCAGCACGCTCACGAGCGCGGCCTGATCCACCGCGATATCAAGCCCTCGAACCTCCTGGTGGCTCGCGCCGGCGGCGCCCTCAAGGTGCTGGACATGGGACTGGCCCGCCTCGAAATGGCCGACAAGGCAGCTCCGAAGGAGACGCTGACCGAGGACGGCGCTGTCATGGGCACGCCGGATTACATCGCCCCGGAACAGGCGCTCGACACTCACCGCGCCGACCACCGCGCCGACATCTACAGCCTGGGCTGCACCCTCTACCACCTGCTGACCGGCAGGCCGCCGTTCCCTGACGGGGCGCTCACGCAGAAATTGCTCTGGCATCAGCAAGTCGAGCCGGTGCCCGTGGAGCGCTTGCGGGTGGAACTGCCCACTGGGCTGGCGTTGGTGGTGCGGAAGATGATGGCCAAGCGCCCCGCCGACCGCTACCAGACTGCGGGCGAGGTCGCCGGCGCCCTGGAACTGTTTGCGCGCTGCGCCGTGCCCGCCGGTGCTGCCGTACGGGCTGAACCGGTCTCCGCCGACGCGACTTCTCTCCAGTCCCCGCAGCTCGTGCCTGTGCAGATTGTCGCGGCGGTGGATACGGTGGCCTCGGCGTCGGCCGAGTCGGTCTCGTCAGAGCAACCGCTACCCAGTGTGCGGCCCGCGGCGAAACCGGTCAGCCGCCGTCCCCGGCATCTGCTCGCGGCTGGAGGCGCCCTCGTCGTGGCCCTCGTGGCGCTGTGGCTGCTGACGCGCAAGGGAACCGACCCCCTCGGGGAGTGGAAGAACCGCCCGGAGGTGCGCCAGCAGAACGAACTGATCTGGGAGACACCGAAGGAACTGCGGCAAATTCTCGGGGAGGACCGCGCCCACCACTGGGGTACGGTCCAGTGTGTCGCCGTTAGCCCGGACGGGAAATTGGCGGCCACCGGCGGCAGCGACCGCATCATCCGCGTGTGGGACACGGCCACGATGACCGGCAAGGTCGTCCTGCGGGGCCACACCGACACGGTGACGGCCCTGGCCTTCGCGCCGAACAGCCGCACCCTGCTCTCGGGCAGCGCCGACCGCACCGCCCACCTGTGGGACGTCGAAACCGGCAAGGAGGAGAGGCAGTTCACCAACCACCCGAACACGGTCGTGAAGGCCGCCTTCACCGCCGACGGGCTGACAGCGTTCACGGACGCCAACCACACTACCTATATCTGGGAGGTTAAAAGTGGTAAGCAAGTGACCTCTGTCGGTGCGCTGGCCGGCAGCGGTGCCGCGCTGTTCACTCCCGTGGGCCGGCGCTGGGCCCGCCTTGAGCCCGACCGGATCGTGCGGGTCCGGGAGTGGCCGGAAGCGCCAGCGCGCGCCCT
This sequence comes from Gemmataceae bacterium, assembly GCA_035637055.1. Classification (GTDB taxonomy): domain Bacteria; phylum Planctomycetota; class Planctomycetia; order Gemmatales; family Gemmataceae; genus DASPXY01. The sequence continues at coordinate 2,060 of DASPXY010000477.1, forward strand.
CGACGTGATCGCCGCGGAGCGTGCTCGGGAGAAGAAGGATGAGAAAGCGCCGAGAATCGTTGTCACTCTGCTGGGGCTGTCCGGGGACGGCAACCGCCTGCTCCTGGGCACCTCCGACGGGTTGCTGCGGTTCTGGGACGTCAATGCCGGCAAGGAACTGAATCGGTGGAAGACGCCGTTCGGAGGGGTGCGGGCGGCCAGTCTGGCGGACGACGGCAAGCGTGCCCTGCTCAGCTGCGCTGACGGTTCGTGTCGCTTGTGGAATCTGGAGACGTTCAAGGAAGTATGCCGGCTGGAAGGCTACGCCGGCGACCCGGTCCCGGTCTTCCTGGCGGGCGGCGGGCGTGCGCTCGGCGGCGGCGGTACGGATGGGGCCGTGCGGCTATGGGATCTGGCGACCGGGAAGGAACTGCACGCGGTCGCCGGCCACACGGCGGCGGTTCGCAGCCTGAGCTTCTCAGCAGACGGCCGCTCGCTCCTCTCGGGCGGCAGCGACCGCATGATGTATCTGTGGAACGTCAAGGAAGGCGAGATCCGGCAGAGCTTCGTGGGCCATGCCGGCGGCATTCTCGGCGTGGTGTTCTCGCCGGATGGCTGGCGCGTCCTGTCCGTCAGCGACGATCGGACGCTGCGGGTCTGGCGTGCTGAGAACGGCGAAGCCCTGATGACGTTCGGCCAGATCGAAGGCGACGTGGTGGCGGGCTCCCCACAGGGGAACCGGGCCGTCACCTGCAAGAACCTCGCCGGTTACACTACGCGCCTGGCCGCGCTCGCCAATGTGGAGAACGGCCAGACGCCGGCTCTCTACCAGGGCTCCCTCGGAGCGATCCGCTGCGCGGCGTTGCTCCCGGACGGCAAGCGCCTGCTCCTTGGCGGGGCGGACTCCCTGGTGCGGCTCTATGAGGTAGAGAACGGCAAGGAACTCGCTCGCTTTGGCGGCCACACCGACACCGTGTTGTGCGTCAGCCCGTCCGGCGACGGCAAGCAGTTCTTGACGGTGAGCGCCGACAAGACGGTGCGGTTGTGGCACGTCGATGAGCAGACGGCGCGGAGGCGGACCGTCCTGAAGAACTGTCCGGCGAATCTCTCCTCGATGGCGATCGCCTCGGACGGCAAGCGGGTGGCCGCCTCGACGATCGAGGGGAAGGTACTCGTCTGGGATACGCTCTCCGGCAACGAGGTGATTAGCTGGCAGTTGCCCGGGTCGGTGTACCGCGTGGCGTTCCACCCGGAAGGCCGGTATCTGGCGACGGCGAACGCCAACGGGACGGTGTACCTGTTCGCGATCCCACAGCCTGATCAGGGTGCTCAGTGAGCGAACGGGGAAGCTCACCTGCCGGCTCACGCGGAGACGGACGCCGAAGTTGTACAGCCGGAATCGCGTGGCCGGTCAGGTGCAGCGGATGGATACTGATCATGGCCTCGTTGGGATGGGCGAAGCCCGTCCCAAATGTGGTACAGGGATCTTGAGGGCGTTACCTCAAGTCCCAACACGGTGCGGGCTCAGG
>DASPXY010000478.1:0-3194 GCA_035637055.1 Gemmataceae bacterium
ATAGACCATACCGTCCCAGCCGACCACGTCGAAGGGATGACTCGCCATCGTGTAGCGCGTGAGGCGGCGGCCATCGCGGATCAGCACCGTCGTTTCCTGCTCGCGGTCGATCGCGTTGATTTGCTCCGGGCCGTGCAGGTCGCGTTCGTAGTACGGCGCGCCGAGACGGAGCTGGCCGTCCGGGTTGAGATAGCGGGCGGGAATGACCACGTCGCCGGCAGATTCGATCACGAGCAGGTCCGGCTGTTCGCCGGCGTCGAACTCCAGGCGGTAGGTGGTGCAGCGCGGCACGACGATGTAGTCGAAGGGACGGAACGGCAGCGGCCCGAACATGCTGTGCAGCGTGCCCGCACCGTGATGGACGAATAGAATCTCATCCGCGGTGGCGTTGCGATAAAGTTCGGCCTGACGCTGGGCGGGGCGGCAACGAGCGAGGGTCACGTCGGCGTTCGCCAGGATCGGCACGCGGCCGGTAATCGGATCGCCGCCGACCTTGAGAGCGCCGGTTCTGAGGTGGTGATGCCGCAACTCCGCCTGGGTGACAAGATCGAGCGGCACCTCGCCGGCGGCCTCGACCCTGGTCACGCGCGTCGGCGGCCGCAGGTGGTAGACGACGCTGTACGCCCGCCCGAAGCCCGCGGTCGTGATCACCTCTTCGTAGTAGATGCCCTCGTTGCGATAGCCAGGCTCCTGACGGTGGACAATGTGCCGCTTGGGCGGCAGCGAGCCGAGTTTGCGATAGGGAGGCATGTCAAACTCTCCGGGAAGGACATACGCAGGCGGCGTGACCGAGGACGGCCGCCCCTTGCTGGAGCGGCGTCAGTGTCGGCTGCCAGCCATCGGCGAGCCGGCGCTGGAGGAGTTGATCGGGCGTGGGCTTCTCCGGCCAGACGGCGACCGCCGTCAACTGGCCCACTCAGGTGACCCCGAACGCTGCCCAGCGGCCGCCGTCGAGGCGCACCAGGAAATCATAGTGGAACTCATCCATGCCCACGATGTCCACTCCCCCGGCGGTGGGGCTGCTCTGGTTCAGCCAGGTCAGCACACTTTCCAACCCGGTGAAGGCGGCGAATGTCGCGGCCAACCCGGGATCGGCGCGGCGCAGTTGCTCCACGTAATCCGGATAATCCAGGAGTTCCGCCGTCGCTTCGTTGCACTTCATTGGGATCCTCACAGCGTTCCGCGCCGCGCCTGCTCGCGCTCGATCGCCTCGAACAGCGCCTTGAAGTTGCCCTTGCCGAAACTCCGCGAGCCGCGCCGCTGGATCACCTCGAAGAACAGCGTCGGCCGATCCGCCACCGGCTTCGTGAAGATCTGCAGCATGTAGCCCTCGTCGTCCCGGTCCACCAGGATGCCGAGTTCGGCCAGTTCCTCGATGTCTTCCTTGATTTCGCCGACGCGCTCCGGCAACGTCTCGTAATAGCTGTGCGGCACGCGCAGAAACGAGACGTCGTTGTGCCGCATGGCTCGCACGGTCTCGATGATGTTGCCCGTCGCCATCGCGATGTGCTGCACTCCGGGGCCGCCGTAGTATTGCAGATATTCCTCGATTTGCGAACGCCGCCGTCCGTGCGCCGGCTCGTTGATCGGGAACTTGATACGACCCGTGCCGTTCTGGACCACCTTCGACATCAGCGCCGAATACTCCGTGCTAATGTCCTTGTCATCGAAGTGAACCAGCTGCCGGAAGCCAAGCACGTTCTCGTAAAAGTGAACCCACTCGTCCATCTTGCCTTCCTCGACGTTGCCGACGACATGGTCGATGGCGGCAAGACCGACCGGGTGAAACGTGGTGGGGCTGTAGCGGTCGGGGTCGAGCGGCTGGAAGCCCGGCGCGAAAACGCCGCGGTAGCGGTCGCGATTGACGAAACTGTGCGTCGTGTCGCCGTAGGCGCGAATGGTCGCGCATTCGTAAACGCCCTCTTCATCTTCGAGGAGGGCCGGCGGCTTGACAGCGGTGGCGCCGCGACGGAGGCACTCGTTGAAGGAATACGAGACGTCGTCCACTTCCAGGGCGATGTCCATGACGCCGTCGCCGTGTTGTATGAGGCGGCGGCTCTCAGGGTGGTCGGGGATGATGGGCGAGTTTAGCACGAAGGTGATCTGCCCCTGACGCAGCACATAACCGGCTTCCTCGCGTAGACCGGTTTCCAGGCCAGCGTAAGCGAGGACGTCGAAGCCGAAGGCGTTGCGGTAGAAGTACGCTGACTGCCGGGCGTTGCCCACGAAGAAACGGAGATGGTCGATCCGCCGTAGCGGCAGCACATCTTTGCTCATGACTCACCCCGAGGCAAAAATCCGAAATCCGAAACTCGAAATCCGAAACAAATCCGAAATCCGAACCGGAAAACCCGAAACCGGATCCTTCTTCGTTTTCTTCTTCGAGTTTCGGATTTGTTTCGGATTTCGAGTTTCGGATTTCGGATTTCGGATTTCCCGCGCAGCGGGCGTTACTGATACACGTGGTTGACGCGGTCCGCCTCCAGACCGTCCCAGAAGGTCGCGACCGCTTCGAGGATCTCGCGGCCGCCCTGGAAGAACTTCGGCCGGTCGAAGTCCGGGTGGAAGTACACTTCCTCCAGTTCCTCCATCGTGTGGCCGGCGTGCTGGCCCTCGACGCGGTTGTGCCACGTAAAAAATGCCAGACGCAGCTGCGGCAACCGCTTCTGCTTGAGCTTCATGAGGCCGTCTTCCAGTTCCTGCCAGAAGCCCGCCGCGGCCCAGTTCTCGACCGCGAAGCTCGCACCCTCGCCAATCTGCCCATCCTCGCTGCCATAGAGGCGCTGCAGCTCATCGCAGAAGTGCAGCGTTGACGGCCGGCCGTGCTTGCGCTTGCCGATGTCCGCGAAGTCCAGGCCAACGCCTTGGGCCACGCCCACCAGCCACTCGAAATGGGCCGCCCGGAACCGGCAAATGCCGCCGTCCACGGTGCCCTCGGTGCCGACCAACTCCGGATCGCCTTCGCGGTCCTTGTCCTCGTCGCTCAGGGTGGCGCGACCGCCGATCGGCGTGCCGGGCTTGCGATAGATCACGCCGAGCTCGTTGAGCAGAATCTCGCGACTGGCGCGCGACTGCTGCAGGCTCGGCGAATTGATCACTTTCTGGAGCGCGGCGAGCAGGAATTGATTCGAGAATACCGAGAACTGACGGATGAAATGTCGCAATTCGTCGTCGGTGGCCTCGCCGCGCTGGAA
>DASPXY010000479.1:0-3743 GCA_035637055.1 Gemmataceae bacterium
CGGGCGTGAATGCGGTCCACCTCACGATAGAACGCCGTCGCCTGAATGAGCGAAGTGCGTCGCGGGTGATCCTGGAGTGCCGGCACGAGACGCTCCGACAAAACCAGGCGATGGGCCCAAATGCCATCCTCAAAGTCCACATGGTTCGTGTCGCCGCAGACCGCGATGGTGTGGACTTCGTGCCCGGCCGCTGCCAGTTCTGTCGCAGCCTGGGCGAGGCTGTCCTTGACCGACCACCCTTCCGGCAGCAGGACACAGATGGTTCGCCGCGCCTGCTCGGGGCGTATCACCGGATAGGGCAGAAATCGCTCCTTGTCGGCCGGTGGGATCACGCGCCACTGTCGCCCGCCGTGCAGGCCGCGCTCGATGCCGTCGTCCAGGCCCCTGTCAACCTGCTGGAGGAAAAAGCGCCTTTGGGCCGCAGTCAGGCGACCGGCGGCAAAATGGGTTTCGCAGTCGGTGCGGAGGCCGTCGGCGAACCGCAGGAGGATGCGCCTGATTTTCCGCGGCGACCGATCGCGCTGGCCGTTCTGCAGGGCGAAATAGCAACGGTTCTTGACCAGCGGGTACGGGTTGAGGATGACCTTCTTCGGACTGCGCAGGTGGCTGGCGAGATACTTGTGGTACACGGCGGCGTTGGCGAGCGGCACGATCTGGAAGCCAAGGTCGAGGACGCGCATGCACACCTCGACCTCATCGAGATAGTATTCGATTTCCTCATCGAAGCCGCCAATCTGGACGAGACACTGACGGCGAAAACTGGCGTTGGTCCCTTGCAGGTAGACGAACGGGTCGGCGTCGGGCCGGTTGAAGGCATCGAAGGGCGGCAGCGCATCGAAGTTGGGGGTGCCAACACGGTCGCAGGTGGCGTAACGATACTGGAGGCGGAAGCCGGTGTGATCGTAGACGACGCCGCCAGCGCCGCCAACGCTGCCCGTCTTGTAGGCGGCGAGCAATTCGGCTGCCCAGGTCGGTTCGGGGATGGCGTCATCGTCGAGGAACGCGACCACGTCGCCGCTCGCCAGACTGATACCGACGTTGCGCGACTTCGACAGGTGGACCTCGGGGCAGTGCCCCACACGAACGGCGCCGGCGGACTCGCGGAGGACCGCGGCGGTGTCGTCGGTGGAGGGACCGTTGACGATGACGACCTCGAAGTCCGGGGAGGTCTGATGATGCAGGGCGCGGAGCGTCCGGCGCAGGCTCGGGCCGCGGTTCAACGTGTTGATGACGACGCTGAGGCGCATGGGACGGTCCCGCCGCGAAGGGAGTTCCGGGCCGCTCATGGTCGCTGTGATAACAGGGGGAGCGGAGCGGTGTCAAGCCGGGCCTGCCAATGGACACCAGGAGCGCACCGCGAACGCAGGGAGGAGGGAAGGGGGCGTAGAGGTGAGATGCAATGCAATGAATCTGAATCGCATTTCCGTCCCCACCTTTATTATCGCACAGCAGAGCAGCCTCCACAACCCCGCCATCCAAACTGTCGCTTCGCTGCTCCTGACCGCGGAGGAAGAGAGGCCAGTTAAGAGCGAGCGGAAAACCCCTCCCCCCAACCCCCTCCCCGAAGCGGGGAGGGGGAGCAGAAGAGACGCGGTGTTGCTTGCTCCCCCTCTCCGTTTCGGGGAGGGGGTTGGGGGGAGGGGTTCTTCGCTTGCTCCCCCTCTCCGCTGCGGGGAGGGGGTTGGGGGGAGGGGTTTTCCGCTCGCTCTAACCCTTCGCCCGTTCCAGCGCCAGCTCCTTGACGCGCTTCAGGTCCACCTTGCCGCTGCCCAGCACCGGCAACTCCGCGATCAGATAAAAGTCGCGTTCGCGCGGCACCCACAGGTTCGGCAGGCCCTTGCCGCTTAACTCCTGCCACACCTGCCGCACCTCCACCCCGTTCAGCGCTAAGTGCAGCACCACCAGCCGCTCGCCCTTCCCCTCGTCCGGCACCGCCGTCACCACAAAAGTCCGCTCCGTCGTCTTGGCGATCTCGTGCAGATGATCCTCGATCTTCTGGTGCGGCACCATCTCGCCACCGATCTTGCTAAACCGTGACAAACGATCCGTCAAGGTGATAAAACCGTCCTCGTCGAGCTTGGCGATGTCGCCGGTGATGTACCAGCCATCGCGAATCACGTCCTTCGTCAGTTCCGGCTTGCCGAGGTAGCCCGCCATCACGTTCGCCCCGTACATCAGCAGCAGGCCCTCCTCGCCCGGCGGCAGCGGCTCGAACGTCTCCGGATGCACGATCCGCGCCGCCACCCCGGGAAGCGGCTGACCGACCGTCCCGGGCTTGTTGCCGACCTGGCGCATCCCGCGGTGCTCAATGTCCGGCACGTTCGTCGAGGCCACCGGCGACAGTTCCGTGCAGCCGTAGCCCTCCAGCGGCAGCACCCCGAACTTCTCCTGGAACTCCTGAGTCAGCGACGGCGACAGTTTCTCCGCCCCGCAGATGAGCAGCCGCAACGTCCGGAAATCGTCCGCTTGGCAGCGCCGCAGGCAGAACCGCAGGAACGTCGGCGTCGTCAGGTAGATCGTGCAGCGGTGAACGCGGCACAACTCGCCGATCTCCTTCGCCTGCCGCGGATCGACATGGTAGACCATCGACGCCCCGACCTGCAGCGGCACCCAGAGCGTCACCGTGTAGCCGAAACTGTGAAAGAACGGCAAAACACCCAGGGCGCGGTCGCGCGGCCCCAGGTTGATCGCCTGAATCATCGACTCGGCGTTGGCGGCGATGTTTTCGTGCGTCAGCATCACCCCCTTCGGCTCGCCGGTGCTGCCGCTGCTAAAAATCACCGTCGCCAGATCGGTGCCCTTGTGCGTGCCCAGGCCGAGCACCCAGCGCTCCTGAACCCAGCCCGGCAGCAGCAGTACGTTCAGCATCCCGCGAATCCGTTGCCACGTCGTCACCTGCTTGCGGAAGTCATCGAGGTAGATCAACTCGACACCCGGCCCCGGATCGAGCTTCATCTTCGCGCAGAAAAGCCGCGAGGTCAGCACGTGGCGGATGCCGCACTGCCGGATCGCAGATTGAATACTCTCCGGAGAGGAAGTGTAGTTGAGATTGACCGACACCTTGCCCATGAGCGCCAGGGCGATGTTCGTGACGCCGCCGCCGGCGCTGGGCGGCAGCCAGACGCCGACCATCTTCTCGTCGCCCAGGATCGGCCGCAGCAGCCGCATCATGATCTTCGCGCCGACCAGCACCTCACCGTAGCGGAATTGCTTCTTCGTGGGACTGTTGGGGTCGATGAAGCAGACGCGGAAGGGGTGGCGCACCGCCATGCGCACGAACTGCCGATGGACCAGGCGGCGCTCGGCGGTGCGGCGGATCGAGCAATCGGCGGAGAGCTTCTGGATGGCCTGGCGCACCTCGGCGGCGGTGGCCGCCGGCGGCAGCGGTGTGCCATACGCGATGTTGATGCGGGCCGGCAGCCGCTGCGGCCATTTCCAGAAAAAACGACCGCCGGAGTAGCTGAAAATACTGCCCCAGACATTGTCCAGGTAGACCGGGATGATCGGCGCCGGGCAGCGCTTGACGATCTGCTCCAGGCCGCGGTGGAACGGCAGCAGGAAGCCGGTGCGCGTGATGCCGCCCTCCGCGAAGATGCACACGAGATCGCCCTGCGCGAGCGCTTCGCTCGCCGCCCGGAGCGAGTGAATGATCGCCCGCGGCCCGCTCGCGTCGATCGGGATGACCTTCGACATGCGCATGATGGCGCGCATGATCGGCACGCGCAGATACGGCGCCCAAACGA
>DASPXY010000480.1:0-2789 GCA_035637055.1 Gemmataceae bacterium
TCGCTTATTCGACGGGGCTGATGATGGCCAACGTGGACACGGTTGATATCACGGTGCGCGGCAAGGGCGGGCACGGGTCGGCGCCGCACACGACCGTTGACCCCGTGGTGCTGGCGGCGCGGATCATACTGGACTTGCAAACGATCGTCAGCCGCGAACTCAATCCGACCGTCACCACCGCCGGCTCGATCCACGGCGGCAGCAAGCACAACATCATTCCGCCGGAGGTGAAGTTGCAGTTGACGGTCCGGACGCTCAAGGACGAGGTGCGCAAGCAGGTGCTGGAGTCGATTGTGCGGATCACCAAGGCCGCGGCCCAGGGGGCACGGGCGCCGGAACCGCTCATCCGCATCGAGCACGACGACTTCACGCCGGCGGTGTTCAACGACGGGGCGCTGGCGCGCAAGACCGCGGCGGCGTTCCGCGATTTGCTTGGCGCCGACAAGGTGCATGAGACCGGGCCGGTGATGGGCGGCGAGGATTTCGGCCGCTACGGTCGCGAGGGCGTGCCGATCTTCTTCTACTTTCTTGGGACGATGACGCCGGAGCGGATCGCTGAATCGCTGAAGCCGAACGGCCCGCCGTTGCCGTCGCTGCATTCGGATCTTTATTATCCCATTCCGGCGCCGAGCATTCGCAGCGGTGTGCTGACGATGAGCGTCGGCGTGCTGAACCTGCTGGGCAAGTAGGCGCTCGTTGAGCCGCGGTTGGCAGAACCCCTCCCCCCAACCCCCTCCCCTGCCAGGAGAGGGGGAGAAGAAGAGACGCAGTGTTGCTTGCTCCCCCTCTCCGTTTCGGGGAGGGGGTTGGGGGGAGGGGTCCTCCCTCGTTGGGAGAGGGCTGCTCGTTCGTCAGGTTTCTGGGTGCCGGCGAGCGGCCCTCTCCCGCCGCTTGCTTGCTCCACATCCAGGCAATACCCTGTTCCCTGTCACACATCCCCGTATCGGGAGGGCCTCATCATGGTCCGTTACTGGGCAATCGCACTGCTGGCGCTGGCGCCGATGGCCGGAGTCGCACAGGCCGGCGGCAAGAAGGACGACAAGAAAGACCCGGACGTCAAGATCGAGGGCAAACTCACCAAGGACGATCCGCTGGATCGCAAACGCAACACGCCGAGCAAGATTCACCTCGTCAAGCTGAAGGGCGGCAAGGCCTACACCATCGACATGAAGAGCACGCAGTTCGACTCCTACCTGCGGCTGGAGGATCCCAAGGGCAACGAACTGGCGGAGGACGACGACAGCGGCGGCGACCTCAACGCCCAGATCGTCTTCAACTGTCCCGCGGACGGCGAATACAAAATCGTGACCATGACCTTCGGCCCGCAGATGGCCGGCGCGTACACGCTGACCGTCAAGATGGCGGGCGGCGTGCAGCAGGTTGCCACGTCGCACTCGCTGCTGGTCGGCAAGGCGGCACCGGATCTCCAGGCTGATTTTGCTCTCAACGGCCAGGCGCGCAAACTCGCCGACCTCAAAAACAAGGTCGTGCTGCTCGCGTTCTGGGACATTCGCTCTGGTCCCTGCGCCAGTACCTTCCCCAAACTGAACGCCTGGCAGAAGGCCCACAAGGCCGCCGGACTCGAAATCGTCGGCGTTTCCTTCTACACTTTTGAGATCGGCCAAAAGCTCGGTTTTGACAAGAAGACCGGCCAGCTCAAGGCGGTGCCGCAGGCGAACAAGGAGAGCGAGCAGCAATTGCTCAAGGAGTTTGCGGCCTATCACAAGCTCGATTATCAGCTGCTCGTGCTGTCGATGGCGGAGGCGCTGAAGGTCTTCGACGCCTACACCGTCAACGGTCTGCCGCAGTTCGTGCTGATTGACCGCAAGGGCATGGTGCGCGCGATCCGCGTCGGCGAAGGCGACGGCATGGTCGCTGCGCTGGAGCCCGAGATCAAGAAATTGCTTGCGGAAAAGTGACCGCGAACCGATCTTTTCTATTCCCTTCCGGGTTTAACCCTCTACCGCGGGAACAAGCCGCTGGTTTGTAGTCCCGCCTTCAGGCGGCGACGCTCTGTTCCGCCTGAAGGCGGGACGACAAACCAGCGGCTTGTTCCTGCACGAAATTGCCGGCGTTCGCACACTCGCACAAATCTTGTGATCCAACAAGGAGAGCGCCATGCGGAACCTCTTCCGGTGGGGCACGTGTCTCGCCGTGGCGGCAGGTCTGCTCGCCGCGACGACGGTGCAGGCGGCGTGCTGTTACTTCTCCGCCAAGAACACGGACATCTTGCAGCCGGCCCAGAAGGTGTTCATCCAAGGTCGATCTGCCTGGCGACATGAGTTATCAGTACCAATGGGTTCCTCTCCTCCAGGGGTCAAGAAAGTACATCCTGGGGAAGCGCGACATCGGTGGGGCGGGCGCCTGGCTGAACGCGGCGAACGATGAAATCCCGGCGCTGATGCGGCGCGCCGACCTGCTCGATTTTCACTTCGTCCGAGGGAAGCGGCCGGAGGCGAACAGGTTTGGCCGCTTCGCGACGACGATGGAATGGGCGCGGCGGTTGACCGAGCGCGACATCGATATCCTGACTGGCAAGGTGCCCTACAGCGACACCATGCCGAACATCGATGAGGGCTTTGCCGAACAGGACTTGACCGATCCACAAAAGCGCATCGAGGCCATGCGCACGATTCGCGAGCGCATGTTCCAGGCGGTCAAAGAAAAGAAGGGCCCGTATTGGGTGCGGGAGGTGCCGGCGGACGACGTCAAGGGGCTGCAGCATCTCGCCGGCCATGTACGGGTGGGGATGTTCATCACGAAGTTCCGCAAGATTTTCACGCGCGGCG
>DASPXY010000481.1:0-5267 GCA_035637055.1 Gemmataceae bacterium
CGCCGCGGCAGCAACGGCCCCGGATCGGGATGGCCGTCGAGCGTGTATTCGCTGAAGGCCTCCTCCAACCAGGCGACCAGGCGCTGCCGTTCCGCAGCCGTCGGTTGCGGCCGATCCGGCGGCGGCATCTGGTGGGTACGAACCCGGTCCCACACCTTCTTCCACGCTTTCGTCCTGGCCAGAATCTCCTGGTCTTGCAGCGCCTCCAGGTTCAGGGCGCGTTGTGCTTTCTTCGCTCCATGACAGGAGAAACAGTACTTGCTGAGGACCGGACGAATCTCGCGGCCGTAGCTGGCCGACAGGGCGCCAGTGGCGACCTCGGTTTTCTCCTGAGCGCACATCGAACCCATCGCCGGGACCATCATCCCGAGAGACAAGGTCAACATCCAAAGGCGCGCTGCACTCATGGAATGTCCCCTCGCCAGGTTCGCATCAACCCTCTGTACTCACGCCACGATCTCGCGGATCAGCGGCGCTTCCTCGGAGACGCTTGTGACCGGCCGCTGGGCACCCCAGGCAGGGGGCAAAGAGGGCACAGCTTCCACCGACTTCCACTGTCACCGCCTTTCCGGTGGATTGCAACCTGGAAGCGGAATGGCACGATGATTGTCTTTGTGTAAATACAGGTTCTGGACACAGGCTTGACGGCGAATCCCTGAAAATGTCTTCGGCCGTGGCCAGGTCGCGAATCATGCCGTGGCTGAAGCCCAGCAGCGCATGCCGTTCGGCCAGGAACCGCGTGGAGAGGGTTTTCATCCGCTTATTACGGTTCGCCTTTCCCATCAAATCCTGGTCCACGAAAGCACGGAAGGTAACAGCCATTTTCTCAATCCCCTGCAAGAACTGAGTTGCCGCACCGCGATGAAGAGAACTGGTTTGGCACTCCAACCGCAGGTACCGGATCGGTGGTTCGGTGAGGCGGTAATGGACCTGGCACTATTCGGCCAACTGCCGCCCAATGCAGTACAGCATCTCCTGGCGGTTGCCCTCGACGACGCGCAGGTACAGGTGCCCGCCGCACGCCACGGGGGAAGCGAATGCCTGCTTGCCGAGCAGGTTTTCCGCGACCAACTCCAGCTTGTTCGGATTGGCGCGAAACACGTGCGTCTTGCCCGTCTCGCCGGGAATGAAGAGGTGCTCGCCGACCAGGATCGGGGAGGCACTGAAGGCGGTACTGCTCAGGCGCTCCTTCCACAGCTGTTCGCCGGTGTCGGCGTTGAGGCACAGGACGACGCCGTTATCCAGGACCGAGTAGAGGTGTCCTCGGTGAAGGAGTTGGGACGGAACGAAGTCCCCGACCTTGACACGCCAGACCACCTCGGCCGAGCCGTCGGCGCGAATGCACAGCGTTTCCTTGGCCGGGAACCCGCCGGTGGCGAAGACGCGGTCCCCCTCGGCGAGGACGGTGCTCACACATTCGACACTGGTCCCCTTGACCGACCACAGTTGTTTGCCGTTCGCCGGGTCGTAGCCGATGACCTGATCGCCGCCGGCGATCACCAGTTGATCCTTGCCCGCCACCTTCAGGACCACAGGGGAGGCATAGGTTGGCGCCTTGGGGCGAGCGGTTTCCCAGCGGAGTTCGCCGGTGCGCAGGTCCAGGGCATGCAAGCCGCCCCCGCCCTTGTGGTCCGTTGCCACGATCAACGAACCGTGGTAGATGGTGGGGGAGGCGGAATAGCCCCAGTGCGAGACGAACGTGCCGACCTTCTTCTGCCACACCTGGTTTCCGGTAAGGTCCAGAGCCGTTGCCCAGATGTCCCCGTCGTGGTGGAAGACGGCGTAGACCCGCTTCCCGTCACAGGCCAGCGTGGAAGAAGCCCGCGTGTTCTTCTTGTGCAAGCGGCCGTCCGCCGCCCCGCCTGCGTGAACGTCCTTCCGCCACAATTCCTTGCCGGTGCCGCGGTCGTAACACAGGACCGACTGGAGGTTGCGCTGTTCGTCCGCGGTGGACAGGAAAACCCGCGATCCCACCACAATCGGGGAGGAATGGCCGCGCCCCGGCACGGGCGTTTTCCAGATGACGTTTTTGGTTTCGGACCATTCCAGGACGACCGCTCGGTCGCCGGCGACGCCATTGAAAGTCGGCCCGCGCCAGCAGGGCCAATCCTCGGCGCCTGCGGGCACCGCGTTGGCCTGCGCCCAGGCAGTCGAACTGTCCAGAACCAGGAGGCCGGCGAGGACGCAAAGGGACAAACGCAAACAAGCCATGACCGCAAGCTCCGCGAATGAGTAGTTCGTAACAGCACCTATGGTCATAAGACCAGGGAGAGTTTGTCGGAAGAGAACCAGGCGGGTTTCTTGCCTTCCACAACAGCCTACCCGCGGCCGATTGGGCAAGCCAGATTTTATCAGTTTGACACGGCGAATGTAAAATTGTCTTTCAAGTGGAGGGCGTGGAAAAAAAACGAACAGCCTCTCTGGCCCCCGAAGGACAAGGCGCAGCATGGGCCGGGAGTCCGAATATTTACTTTTTCACAAGCATGTTGTCATATCGACAAACTGTTGTATTGTCACGCCCTCACGGGGATACTGAAGCTGGATTGAGGTAACCCACGCCGGGATCCGTGATCGGCTTCCCACCCGCGCCATCCTTCCGGCCTCCCTGGACCGTAACCGAGAGACAAGGTCATGCTCCGCCAATCCTGGATGCCGATTGCCGTTCTGGCCCTGGTCGTGGCCGTGCCGCACGCCGCGGCCCAGGAAGCCCGGTTGCGCGACCGGATCGACGCGCATATCCAGGCCGCCTGGAAGCAGGAGAAGGTCACGCCCGTGGCCCCGGCCGACGACGCCACCTTCCTGCGGCGCGTCTACCTCGACCTCGTCGGCACCATCCCCACCTTTGAGGAAGCGCAGGCGTTCCTGCAAAGCAAGGACGCCGGGCGGCGGGCCAAATTGATCGACAGGCTGCTCGACGACCCGCGCTACGCCGTGCAGCAGGCCCAGGTGTGGGACCAGGTGCTCTTCGGCCGCAACCCGCCGGGCGGCGACGCGACGCGCGAGCGCCCCGGCTTCCAGAAATGGCTGCGCGCCAAATTCGCCGCTAACGAACCCTACGACCGCTGGGTGCGGGAACTGCTCCTGGCGGAGGGCAACACGGTCGATCAGGGGGCGCCGCTGTTTTACGTGCAGTACCGCGCGCAGCCCGAAGAAACCATGGTGGCAGTGAGCCGCATCTTTCTGGGCACGCAATTGCAATGTGCCCAGTGCCACGACCACCCCCGCGACAAGTGGACGCAGCTCGATTTTTACGGCATGGCGGCCTTCTTCGCCCGGCTCGTGGTCGTCGAGGGCGGCACCAAGAAATACGCGATCGCCGAGAAGCGCACCGGCGAGGTGATGTTCACTGGACCGGCCATCGACCAGAAGCCGGGGCAAAAGGGGATGCCGGTGGGTGCTAAATTCCTGGGCGGCGCCGCGCTGAAGGAGCCGCCGCTGCCCAAAGGCTTCAAGGAATTGCCGAAGGGGGCAAAGCCGACTGCCAAACCCGATTTCTCCCGCAAGGAGCAACTCGTCGGCTGGCTCGCCGCGGCCGACAACCCCTATTTCGCCCGCGCGGCCGCCAATCGGTTGTGGGGTCAGTTCCTGCGTTACGGCCTGGTGCATCCGGTGGACAACCTGACCGCCGACAACAAGGCGAGCCACCCCGAACTGCTGCAACTCCTGGAAGAACAACTCAAGGCGCACCAGTTCGACCTGAAATGGTTCATCCGCGAACTGGTCAACTCGAAGACGTATCAACTGGCCGCGCGCGGCCCGACCGCCGAGCCGGCCTGGTTCGAGCAGGCCCGGCTACGGCCGCTGTCCGCGGAGGAAGTGATCGCCGCGCTGCGACAGGCCACTGGCCACGGCCAGGGCAAACTGCCCGGCACGCTCGAATACTACCTGCTGCGGAACTTCGGCGCGCCCACCGACGGGCGCGGCGACTTCCAGGCCAACATCACCGAGCGCCTGTTCGTGAGCAACAACGCTTATCTCCGGCAGCTGATCCAGCGCCGCAAGGGCAACCTGGCCGACGCCCTGTTGACCTCGAAAGAGTCCTGGGAGCAAAAGGTGGACCGGCTCTACCTGACGATCCTGAGCCGGCCGCCGCGATCGGTGGAACAACAGCGCTTCGTGAAACATTTGACCTCCGGCGGCGGCACCCCCGACGCCCTGGTCGAGGAAGCCATCTGGGCTCTGCTGGCCAGCGCGGAATTCCGGTTCAATCACTAGACGAGCGGCGGGATTTATCCCCGCCGGGTTTATCCCGGCGGCTCGTTGCTGGACACTGATCCCAACCAAGGAACCTTGCCATGCTCACCCTACCCGGCTCACCTCACCGCCTGTGCGATGGCATTTCGCGGCGTGAGTTTCTCCAGATTGGCGGCCTGGGGACGGCGGGACTGGCCTTGCCGGACTTGTTCCGGGCACAGGCGGCCGGGGCGAGGGGAGCAACGCCAGGCACGGGCCGGGCCAAGGCGTGCATCCTGCTCTTCATGGGCGGCGGTCCTCCCCAGATGGATACGTTCGATTTGAAGCCCGACGCCCCGGCCGAGGTTCGTGGCGAACTCAGGCCCATCGCCACGCGTGTTCCCGGCATCCAGATCAGCGAGCAGTTGCCGCTGCTGGCCCAACAGATGCACCGTTGCGCCGTCATCCGGACCGTGAGCGACGAGTACGCCGGCGGCGCTCACGGACAGAGCGTTTACCTGGCGCTGACGGGCCACAAGAACCCGCGTGTCCTGGGCGATGACATCCGCCCGACGTCGGGCGATTACCCGTGCCTGGGTTCAGCGGTGGCGCGGCTGCGTGGCGGTGCTCATCCGCTGCCGCCTTTCGTCTGGCTGCTCGACATGCACCGCAGGTCTTTCGCCGGCGAGGGGGGTGGTTTCCTCGGTCAGACCTGCGATCCCTTCCGCATCCTCCAGGATCCCAACCGGCCGGACTTCCGGGTGCAGGCGCTGGCGCCGACGCCGGAAGTAACCCTGGAACGGCTCGGCGGCCGGCGCGGTCTGCTTGAGCAACTCCGCCGGCAGGGGGACAGATTGGTTGGTCAACGCGCACTGGACGCCCACCAGGAGCGGGCCTTCAACAGGATCCTGTCGCCCCAGACCCGAACGGCCTTCGACCTGAATGCGGAGCCAGCCCGGGTGCGCGACCGCTATGGCCGGCACAAGTTCGGCCAGGGCGTCCTGCTGGCGCGGCGCCTGATCGAGCAGGGCGTGCCCCTGGTCACTGTCTACTGGAACGGCGAGGAAGTTCCCGGCGGCTGGGATCTGCATTAC
>DASPXY010000482.1:0-3043 GCA_035637055.1 Gemmataceae bacterium
CAGTGAGGCTCAAGGACGTGGCCCGTGTCGTCGAGGATGCCGCGCCGAAGTTCGGCGACGCCGCCGTCAACGGCAAGCCGGGCGTGCTGCTCATCGTCTACCGCCAGCTGGACGCCGACACGCCCGAGATCACGCGCCGCGTCGAGGCCGAACTGGCGAAGCGCAAGCCGCTGCTCGACCGCATGGGCGTGACGTACCACCCCGCGCTCTTTCGCCAGGCGAACTTCATCGAACACGCCGTCGGCAACGTCACGCAGTCGTTGCTGATCGGTGCAGTTCTCGTCGCGGCGGTCCTGTTTGTCTTCCTTTTCAACCTTCGGACCGCTCTTATCTCGCTGACTGCCATCCCGCTGTCACTGCTCGCCGCGGTGCTGGTGCTGGCGGTCTGGGGCGTGAGCCTGAATACGCTGACGCTTGGCGGCCTGGCCATCGCGGTCGGCGAGGTCGTTGATGACGCCATCATCGACGTCGAGAACATCTTCCGCCGCCTGCGCGAGAACGCACGCCTGGGCCATCCGCGGTCGAGTGCGGCGGTGGTGCTGTCGGCGTCGCTGGAGGTGCGCAGCGCGGTCGTCTACGCCACGTTCATCGTCGTGCTGGTGTTTGTGCCGATTTTCTTCCTCAGCGGTCTGCAAGGTCGGTTATTCGCGCCGCTGGGCTGGGCTTATGTATTGGCGGTGCTGGCATCGCTCGGAGTAGCGCTGACCGTGACGCCGGCGCTGGCTCTGCTCCTGCTGCCGCGGGACACTCCGACACCAACCCGAAGCGTGAGCGAGGGACAGTCCCTCGCTCACGCTTCGGGTTGGTATCCAACGGGCGGGGCCGAGGAACCACCGCTATTGCGGAGCCTCCAAGGAGGTTATGAGTGGCTGCTGCGTCGCCTCGACGGTGAGCTGCCGCTGGTGCTGACGGTGACGCTGTTGCTCCTCGCGGCCGGTGGCTATGCGCTGTGGAACTTCGGCGGCGATTTCCTGCCGGAGCTGCGCGAGAACCATTACGTCGTCCACATGCGCGGCGCCTCCGGCATCTCGCTGCAGGAGTCGATGACCGCCGGCAGCCAGGTCACGCGCGTTCTCCGGGGCATTCCTGGCGTCATCAGCGTCGCGCAACAGGCTGGCCGCGCCGAACTGGGCGAGGACACCTGGGGCGTCGAGTACAGCGAACTGGAAGTCGATTTGCAGCGATTGGGGGCCGAGGACGCCGAGCAGACCGAGAAGCAAATCCGGCGTGCGCTGGCGGAGATGACGGGCTATTCCTTTGAGGTGATGCCGTTCCTGTCGGAGCGCATCAAGGAGACGATCTCTGGCACGACCGGCGCCGTCGTGGTGAAAGTGTTCGGCGAGGATCTGCCGGCAATCGACCGGGCGGCACAGGACGTTCAGGCAGTGCTGGCGCGGGTGCCGGGGAGCGTCGAATGCCAGGCCGTGCCGCAGACCGGCACGCCCGAACTGGTGGTGCGCGTCCGTCCCGAGGACGCCGCCCGCTTCGGTCTGCGCAACGCCCAGATCCTGGACGCGGTCCACGCCGCCTATCAAGGGGCCGAGGTCGGGCAGGTCTACGACCGCAATCGCATCATCGAGCTGACCGTGATCCTGCACCCCGCCGTCCGCGCCGAGCCGGATCGGGTGGCCAACCTGTGGCTGTCGGTGCCTCCGGTTCCTGCCAATGCCGCCGCGGAGCCGGCCACCGTCGGGGGCGGAGTGACCAGCGGCCGCATCCAACTCAAACAGGTCGCCGACGTGTACCTCTCCGACGGCCGCTTCATGGTGACGCACGAGGGCGGGGTGCGCTGCCGCGTGGTGAAGTGCAACGTCAAGAAGGGCACCGATGTGGAGTCGTTCGCCGCCGTCGTGGAGCGCCAGCTGAGCAAGCTGCCACTGCCCGAGGGGGTGTATTACACGCTGAGCGGCGAGCACGAGGCGCGGCGGACTGCCCAGCGCGAGTTGCTGCTGTTGTCGGCCGCGGCGGGGGCGGGCATTTTGCTGTTCCTGTGGATGGCGTTCGGGTCGGTGCGGCGACTGGTGCTCGTGCTGGCGAATCTGCCGTTCGCGCTCGTCGGCGGCGTCGCGGCGGTGTATCTCAGCGGCGGTGTGCTCAATGTCGGCTCGCTGGTTGGCTTCGTGACGCTGTTCGGCATCACGACGCGCAACGGGATCATGATGGTCTCGCACTGGCAACATCTGCACGAGGAAGAGGGGATGCCGTGGGGGCCGGAACTGGTGTTTCGCGGGGCGCGCGAGCGGTTGGCGCCCGTGTTGATGACGGCGCTGGTGACGGCGCTGGGGCTACTGCCGATCGCGCTGGGCAGCGGCGAGGCCGGTCGCGAGATCGAGGGGCCGATGGCGCTGGTGATTCTCGGTGGCCTGGTGACGTCAACGGCGCTGAACCTGCTCGTGCTGCCGGTACTGTACCGGCGTTTCGGCGATCCAGGCGAACGGCCGGCGTGAGCCGGCTGGTGCTCGCCCCACCAGCCGGCGCACGCCGGCCGCTCGCCTGGAGTGGCCAGAATCGCGAGGGCACCCTCCGGCTTTTCTGTTTGACAACGGTTTGTCGCTTGATACGATTACAGAACTGACTGGTCAGTCCGCATTACCGGATTGCTGTCGTGAATCCTCCCGTTGTTTGGCTCTCGGGAAGTGTTCGGAGCGACGCGGCACGAGTTTTCCTACCTCGCCGCCAACTCCCAACCAGCGCGCACCCACCTTGCCGGAGGCACGGACCTCAATCGTGGATCCTGAAGACAGGGCTCTCCACGCTCCACGGTCCACGCTCCACGGTTCACGGCTCTGAAGGAGCATGACGATGAGCGGTTTCTCTGGTTCTCCCTATCTTCTGGTCGGGTTGTCTGCCTGTCTGCTGATCGGCGGTTGCAGTCAGGGTCAGCAGTCGGAACGGAAGACGAAGGCGGTGGAAGTGGTCGCGACCAGGGCGATCACCGGCACAGTCACGGACTATCAGGACTTCACCGGTCGCCTGAGTGGCTACAAGACTGTCGAGATTCGCCCCCGCGTCACCGGTTACGTGAAGAAAGCCGACTTCAAGG
>DASPXY010000483.1:0-2406 GCA_035637055.1 Gemmataceae bacterium
CGTCGAGTACCTGCCGGGCGTGAGCCAGGTCGATGACGGCGTCGGTGTGCTTGCGCCACGGCAGTTCGAGGATGAGGTCGAGGTAAGCGCGGATGACCTGGAAATCGGGCGCCGCCGCCGGCAACCGCTCCAGACGGCGCAGCTCGCGCTCGGCCTCTTTGCGGACCTCGTCGGGCAGATCCGCCTCGGCGAGACGCTTGCGCAGCTCCTCCGCCTCGGCCTTCTCGGGCTCCTTCTCGCCCAGCTCTTCCTGAATGGCCTGCAACTGGCGGCGCAGCAGGTACTCGCGCTGCTGCTGGCTCATGTCGTCCTGAGCCTTGCTGGCGATTTTGTGGCGCAACTCCAGGACGTGGACCTCATGGGACAGGGCACCGTAGAGCAGGCGCAGGGCTTCGAGACGAGTAGGCGCCTCCAGCAGGGCCTGCTCCTTCTCCACATCCAGGCCGATCATCGAGCCGAGCAGGTAGGCCAGGCGCAGGGGATCCTGGGCCTGCTCGGCAAGCTGGGCGATATTGAAGGGCGTGCGCGGCTGGGTCAGTTCCAGGGCGCGCGCCGCCAGATCGAGAGTGGCGCGATGCAGCGCCTCCAGTTCGGTATCGCTGTCGTCGGGCAACGGCAGCGGACGGACGCGGGCCTGGAGATAAGGGTCGGTCTGCTCGAAGCGCACGAGGGCCACGCGCTCGACGCCCTGGACGAGCAATTCGAGACCGCCCTCGGTGCGATTCACCTTCTTGATGACGCCGCGCGTGCCGACGGTGTAGAGATCGTCGGAGGCTGGCTGTTCGACCGAGGCGTCGCGCTGGGCGACGAGCACCAGGGTCTTTTCTTCGTTGGCCAGGGCCGCCTCGATGGCGGCAACGGACGACGGCCGGCCGGCGGACAGGGGCACGAACAGATGCGGGAACAGGACGGTATTTTTCAGCGCCAGGACCGGCAGAGTCGGCAGGGAAATGGTTTCGGGGTTCATGATCGGGTCTCCTCCCGCCCTATGGACGACGCCCCTCCCGCGGCGAGGCCCGGCAAAGGCGTGACGGTTGTCTGTAAGTTAGAGGGGACATGGCGCAAAAAGGGTGCAGGGAATTGGTGAACAAGCCGTCATCTTCCATACCGCTGCAAGTTGCAGGCCGTCCGCGGACAGAAGATCACAAACTCAAGTTGTCGCTGGTGGATGGCTTCTGTCAGTGCGGGGGAGCGGAAGAGTTCGGGGATTGACGCTGGGATAAAAGGACGGGTAACATGCGACCGGCGCTGGGGTGTTTGGGTCGACCATGTGCTGGCGGTTATGCAACCCGTACGTCAACTATCCTGATTCGGCGCAAGGGGCATTACTCTATGGAAGTCGCGTCGAAGCCACAGCGAGGCTTGCCAACCCGACGGCGGTTTCTACGCCGGGCTTTCCAGTTCGCAGCAGGCGGCGCGACGACGGCCGGGTTGGCGGCCGCTTACGGCTTGTGGGAAGCTGCCCGTATTCAGATCCGCCGCACCGCCATCTCGGTTCCCCACCTCCCAGCGGGATTCGTTGGCAAGACCGTTGCTGTCCTGGCCGACTTCCATCATGGGCCCTACGTCAGCATTGGCTTCATTCGGGAAGCCGTACGCCTGGCCAACTCGCTGGCTCCGGATGCCTTCGCTCTGGTCGGTGACTTCGCACACAAGGGCACTCATGCGGCGGAGCAATTGCCACCGTGCTTGGAGGCACTGGAGCTGTTACGAGCGCCCCTCGGGGTGTATGCCGTCCCAGGCAACCACGACATGCAACAGGCTGGCCGGGTCTACCGCGACAGTATCGGCGCGACCTCGCTGTGTGACTTGACCAACCGCTCGGTTCGCTTGACCAGCGCAGGGGCTCATCTCTGGTTGGCTGGAGTAGACGATTTATGGTGGGGTAAACCCGACCTGGAAGCGGCCTTGCGGGGAGTGCCCGAGGGCTCCGCCGTGGTGTTACTCAGCCACAATCCGGACTTCGTCGAGGAACACCCGGACGTGCGGGTAGGGCTTGTCCTCAGCGGCCACACGCACGGCGGGCAAATGGTCCTCCCGTTGCTCGGGAGTATGTGGCTACCCTCTCGGTATGGGGACAAATACCGCTGTGGGCTGGTTCAAGGACCATCCTCCCAGGTTTTTGTATCGTGCGGGATCGGGACAGCGGGGTTGCCGTTCCGGATCAACTGCCCCCCGGAGATCAACCTGTTAACCCTGATCGCATCAGCCTGAGCGAATACGAGGGATAGTCTCAGAGAATGTTGCGGGGATAAGTCGCCGCGGCACTTAAGTAGGTTACAAAAAGTTCTTTGACAACTAGGTCCACTTGGCTAACCAGAAGTTGCCGGACAGTACGCCCGCCTTCCGGAGTCGTTCGCGGCGGCTCATGTTCAAGATGAACTGACAGACGTCGTCGGCCGACTG
>DASPXY010000484.1:0-4257 GCA_035637055.1 Gemmataceae bacterium
AGGGGCGGGCTTGCCTTGGCCTGCCGCTTCGGCTCGCTCGAGCAACAGGTCGGCATAGTAGCGTTGGCGAACTTCCTGGGAGAGGAAGTGCATCAATCCGGAGGACTTTTCGTCGGATGACTTGGCCACGCTTCGTCTCCCTTGCTCTCCAGAGGAAATGGGAAAGGATTGGACGATTCCAACCCTTCCCCTTGCCTTGTCCCGTCGATGAACGCGTTCACTATTGCGGGTATGCGGTTCTGATCACGCCTGCATTGACGACGACGAGGATATTGAACGGCGCTCCACCTGGGCCTCCTGCTCCGCAAGTCGGTCCCGAATTCCCGCCATTCAGAAACGCATGTCGAATCGCGGCAACCACGTTTGCCTGGCTGCAGGTATTGGGGAACATGGTCGAGACGGCTTTGTTGGCTGTCATGCCGTTCACGGCATCCGTGATGTTGAAGTTGTTCAGGTTGTAGACGCCGGCCGCCGCCCCCGGAGGGATGGTTATGTTGGTGCCGGGCAAGATGCCGATCGTGGCAGGGTTCACGCCCCCCGGGCGGCTATGGAAACCTCCGGCGTTGCCGCCGGGGCCGACGTCGCCGCAGAAGATATGGTTCTGGTCGATGGGGGGCACTGCGGGCGCCGGAGGCGCTGCGGGCACTGCGGGCGCAAGTGGTTGCGGGCAGGCGATCTGGGCGTTGGCGACCGGCGCTCCGATCGACAACAGACAGAGCGAAAGCAGAAGCGGTTTGACGGCGGAGAAAGAGCTACGTGTCATCTTGCGTCTCCTGTGAGGTGGCATGTTGTGCGAGACGCATTGCGGGAACCGGGACCGAGGAGCGGAGCCGCCCACAGCACGCTCTATCGCAGTTGCCGATCGAACCTCCTTGACTGAGCGAGGTCCGGGGCAACGGATCGACCCTAGGATCGCGGGCAACGTGCTCGCATCGGGGCCGCATCCCGATTCCCGGCTAGGGGAATCCCCCACATTGGGTGCCGCGCGCCCGTCATCGCGCCGCAACGACCGAAGCGCTCCGGCTTCAGTGCTGACGACTGCCGGAAGTCGTCGTCTTTTGTGTGGTGAGTTATGTGGCAGGCCTCGGACTGTCGTTTGAAGGCCACGAGCAAGACCGCTGATGTGACCCAACAGTCCAGGATGCGAAGTTTCCTGAATCTCAAGTGAATGCCTTACGGCCATTGCCATCAGTCGGAGGCGATCGCGACGCCTCCGACGATGGGAATCGTTGCCATGGTCAAATGGCAACCTGCTCGAGGCTCAACGCCACACCGCCCCGCCGAACTGCCCCTTCGCGTCATTCGGCGTGATGCCCGACAGGTCGCAGTGATTGGGATTCGTGGGCGGCTTCGGCGCGGTGATCAGACGCGCGCTCTTGACCGGCGCATTGATCACGCAGTACGCGGTCAAGAAGGCATCCATGCCCATCAGGACGTTCTGGGTGTTCGTTTCACCTTCTTTGCAGTTGACGCTGGCGCCCTCCAGCCTGCCCGCCTGGCTGACCGGCTCCTTGCTGAAGTCGCAGGTCGTGCCGGTGGGCGTCCCGGGCACTGGGGCTGGCACTGGCACTGGCAGGGCGAGGCCTCGAATCACCTTGCCCGTGGTGACTTCGCCGGCCAGGGCGGGGCCCGATAAGCCGATCATTGTCAGGGCAGCGACAATTGCCGTGGTTGCTCTGTTCATCTCGAGTCTCCGATCGTGGGTTGGATGTGTGAAGCGTGGTTGCCCGCAGGCAACCGAAGCGAGTCTAGAAGCGCGCCGTCACACCGGCATCGGGGCCACACCCCGATTCTCGGCTAGGGGAATCCCCGACCGGAAACGGAAGACTGCGGGCGAGCGAATTCGCTGTCACAGGCACGGCAGCGTCGCAGCGGAAGGCAGGGAAAAAGTTGGGCGAACGGACGACGCGACGGCGGCCGCCGCGCCTCAGCCGCCGATTATCCGCCGATCACCTTCTTGGCGATCATGCAGTGAATGCCCTTGTTGCCGTCGACCGTCTGGGTAACGTGCAGGTCGCCCTGCAGGCTGCACAGCATGTAGGCGTCGGCGGCCGACAGGCCGGTCTTGGCACAGATCAAGCGGATCATGTCGCGCAGCGCTTCCTTGGCGGCGTCGTCGAGGTCCTGGTCGAAGCCGTGGGTGATCCAGTGCGTCGCCGTCTCGGCGCGCGGGTTGTTGAGCTTCATGTCCTTGCGCACGGTGAAGCGGAAAGTGCCCGACAGCGACGTCTCGAGCGCCGTCAGGTTGACCTCGCCGTCGCCCTGGACGCCGTGGCCGTCGCCGGTCGAGAACAGGCCGCCTTCGGCGAACACCGGCAGGTAGACCGTGGTACCGACCTGGAAGTGCTTGTTGTCGATGTTGCCGCCGAAGGCGCGCGGCTCGATCGAGCTGCATTGGCCCCATTCCGGCGGCGGCGCCACACCCATGATGCCGAAGAAGGGTTTCAGCTCGATCTCCAGCCCCCACGGCATGGTGCAGACGCCGCGGTTGGAATCGATCGGAATGTGGGTCAGGCGATAGAACGGGAAGTCCTCGGGCAGGGTGCCGGCGAGCGGCCGCTGCGCGTTCCAGCCCCAGTTGGTGCGGAACTTGATGTCGAGGACTTCGACCGCCAGTGCGTCGCCGCGCTCGGCGCCCTCGACGTAGACCGGGCCGGTCAGGATGTGGCGGCCGAGGTGGGGCTTGAGCTTGCCCAAAACCTCGCGATGTTCGGGCAGCACGTTGAACGGCTCGCCAGGCAGGATCTCGGCCGATCCCGAGACGCAGTGGATGGTGGCGATGTCGCCCGACTTGATGCGCAGCGACGGTTTCAGCTGGCTGTCGAAGTAGCCCCAGTGGCAAGTCTCGGGCGAAGAATTGAGTTCGTGGGTGGCCATGGATCTCCCCTGTCGGTCACCGTTGAAGCACAGACCATGCCCTGGATGCTATAGGCCAAGCATGAACTACCGCCACGGCTACCACGCCGGGAACTTCGCTGATGTCCTGAAGCACCTTGCCTTGTGCGAGCTGCTGCGATTGCTGACGGCCAAGGACAAGAAGCTGTTCGTCCTCGACACGCACGCCGGCGCGGGTGGCTATGACCTGGCCGGCAGCCTTTCCCGCCGCACCGGCGAGGCGGAGGCGGGAATCGTCCGCCTCACCACAGCGCCGCGCACCGGCATGCCGGCAGCCGTCGCGCGCTATCTCGCGGCCGTTGCGGCCTACGACCGCAAGTTCGGCCCGGCCGGCGGCAAGCCCAGGCGCTATCCCGGCTCGCCACGCCTGGTGCGCGCCACCCTGCGCCCGGGCGACCGGTTCGTCGCCTGCGAACTGCATCCGGAGGAGGCGCTGGCGCTGAAGCGCGAATTCGCCGGCGACCGCGCCGTCGAGGTGCGGCAGGCCGACGGCTACAAGGCGTTGAAGGCGCTGCTGCCGCCCGTCGAACGCCGCGGCCTGGTGCTGATCGACCCGCCTTTCGAGGCAACCGACGAATACGAGCGCCTGTTGCGCGCTTTGCGCCAGGGCGTGCGGCGCTTCGCGACCGGCTGCTACGCCGTCTGGTATCCGATCAAGGATGAAGCAGCGTCGGCGTTCGCCGCCGATCTCGGCTCGTTCAAGCCGCTGGTGCTGGAAATGCAGCTCGACGGGATCGAGCCGGGACGACTGGCCGCCTGCGGATTGGCGGTGATCAATCCGCCGTGGCGTTTCGAGGAGGCGATGCGCGAGGCCCTGCCGTGGGTCGCCACGCACCTGGGCCCAGGCGTCAGGGCGACAATCTGCACGCCGCCAGCCAGGGCGCCGGCCTTATAGCCGCAGCCCGCGACGGGCGGTGGGAAGTGACGTACAATCGAGCGCGTATCATTCGAGTGGAAGGAAACGAGCGTAGCTAGATGCCTTATTTCCATGAGGTGGTTGCCCAGCATCCCGAGATGTTGCGCCGCCGGCCGGACCTGTCCTTCTCGCACGGCAGCGCTCCCGGAGCGGTCGCACAGCAGTGGAGGGAATCCGGAGTCGTTTTGCTGCGAGAGGTGCTTTCACCCGAGATGCTGGCCGGGTGCAGGCAGACATTCGATCAATTCATAGAGACCGCCATCAAGAAGAACGGCGATGCGCAACCGCGCGCCAACGGCAGTGCGCAGGCCTTCGACGACGGACCGGGTCCGGAATGGGCCAATGGCGAGACCATCCATGGCAGCTGGCACCTGCCATGGACCATCCGTCACGGCGGGCAATTCCCGGTGGCGACGGTCTTGTCGGAACTCATCACCTCGTGGGCC
>DASPXY010000485.1:0-3326 GCA_035637055.1 Gemmataceae bacterium
GTCAAGGATGTGTTGCGCAATACCAAGGACGGGGTGTCGGATGCAGTCATGGAAGCAGCCTGTGGATTGCACAACGTGCGAGACGAGAACCCAAAGCGGCGGCCGAAAACCTAACGAAAACCTTATTCCGGATAAAGTCTATTAACTCGCGCTGGATGGCAGCCACCGTCCCGGCGACGCGCGGATCTTCCGGCGGCAAGAAACCGACCAGCGGAATCATCAGCAGACTCGCGTCGAGAGCCCGCGCTCCATAATACTGCACGAAGGCGTTGCGGGCCGGGTCGAAACCCTTGCGGCAAACCTCATCATGGATTGCGTCGCGGACCTGCCGCCAGCGATCCACAGGACCTTCCCGGTCGTAGCGCTCCACCGCCTTGACCATGCGATCGAAGGCGACCCAGGCCATCACCTTGGAATGCGTGAAGTGGCGGCGCGGCCCGCGTACCTCCCAGATCCCTTCGTCCGGCTCGTGCCAGGCTTTTTCCAGGTAACTCATCAACTGCCGGGCCACGCGCCAGGCGTTCTCGTCGGCCGCCACGCCGCTGCGGCGCGCCTGGTACATCGAGTCGATGACCTCGCCGAAGACGTCCAGTTGGAATTGCTTGTGGGCCGCATTGCCGATCCGCACCGGGCGCGATCCTTCGTAGCCGGGCAGCCAGCCCAGTTCCATCTCTGATAGGCGCCGCTCCCCCGCCAGACCGTACATGATATTCGTTTGCGTCGGGTCGCCCGCGACGGCCCGCATCAGCCAGTCGCGCCAGGCGGCGGCGTCCTCGAGATAGCCGTTCGTCATCAGCGCGTACAGGGTGAAGGTGGCGTCGCGCAGCCAGCAGTAGCGGTAATCCCAGTTGCGCACGCCGCCCACCTGCTCAGGCAGCGAGGTTGTCGCTGCCGCGACGATGCCACCGGTCGGGGCGTAGGTCAGCGCTTTGAGCGTAATCAAGGAACGCAGCACGGCCTCGCGCCATGGCCCCTTGTACGTGCAGCGCCCGGACCACTCCTGCCACCAGTCCTCGGCGATCCGCAGCGATTCCAGCGCGTCGATTGGCCCCGGCCGCTCCTCGTTGGACGGGTGCCACATCAGGGCAAAGGGCACTTCCTGCCCCTCGGCGACGGTGAACTCGGCCACGGTCGTCAGTTCTTCGCCGCGCAGGTCCACCGGCGTGTCGAGAGCGACGGCGTCGGGGCCGCCGATCGCGCGCACGCCGCTCTCGGTGCGGCGCACCCAAGGGACGATGGAGCCATAGTCGAAGCGCAGGACCAGTTGCATCCGCAGCGGCACACGCCCGCGCCGGCCGAGAACCACGCGGACCAGTTGCGGAGCGCGCGTGCGCGGCAGCATGAAGTCAACGACGGTCACCGCGCCGTCGTCGCTCTCGAAGTCGGTTTCGAGAATGAGGGTGTCATCGCGGTAACGGCGCTGGCAGCGGCGCACCGCGCCCGCCGGCGCCAGCAGCCAGCGGCCATGTTCGGGCTTGCCCAGCAGGGCGGCGAAGCAGGCGCCGGAGTCGAAGCGCGGCAGACAGAGCCAGTCGATCGACCCGTCGCGCCCCACCAGGGCGGCGGTCTCACAGTCGCCGATCAGGGCGTAATCCTCGATGCGCATCGCCGTCGTCTTGTCCCCAGGATCGGGTGGGGCGAGAAAGCCCACGAGTTGCGACCCGTGGGCGTGGATACTGTCCCTGCCCGCGCCGGTCAACTGACGGCGCGAAAGGCGAAGACCCCGAGGATGACCAGCACGACGACGACGCCCAGGAAGATGACAAACAACACTTGTGCGATCTCCTGACTGCCTTCGGCGATGCCGGTGAAGCCGAATAGCGCGGCTATTAGCGAGATGACGAGAAACGCGAGGGCCCATTTCAGCAAGCTCATAGTGGTCTCCTTTCGCAAGTCGCAACAGGGGATGAAGAGGCACACAGGGAATCTCTTCACGCCGGCGTTGGCGTCCGGCCGGCGGATAGAGTGCGTGAATGCAAACGACATGCCGCTGGAAGCGTTGTGAGTTGTTCGTGGTTAGTTGTTAGCAAGGATGGAGAGTTGTTGCTATCCTTGCTAATGCAGGAACAAGGGACGTCTTGTTCGTAGTTCCGCCTTTAGGCGGCCAGACAGCTTGCCGCCTAAAGGCGGAACTACGAACAACAGGTCGTTTGCACTGGCACTAACAACTGACAACTCCCGAGGATCTTCACCGAGACTGCCAATGCCAGACTTGACGCGGATCAGCATTTCCCTGGAAAGTGCCCTGCTCGAAGCCTTCGACGCGCACCTCACCACCAAGGGCTACGCCAACCGCAGCGAGGCGATGCGCGACCTGATCCGCGACCGCCTGGTGCGCGAGCAGGGCCAGCACGCCGAGGGCGAACAGGTGGCCGTGGTCACCCTCGTTTACGATCACCACGCGCGTGAACTCGCTGCCCGCCTGATTGACAAGCAGCACCATCATCACGACCTTGTCGTCTCAAGTTTGCACGTCCATCTCGGCGAACGGCATTGCCTGGAGGTGTCGGTGCTGCGCGGTCCGTCCGCCGCGGTGCAGCACCTCGGCGACGATCTGCTCGCGACGCGCGGCGTGTTGCACGGCGAGATCACTTTTACGAGCGGCGAAGGCGACTTCAACCGCTGGCGCTAACGCCGCCTCGGCTCGACGTCGGGGTTGACCCACGCCGGCAATTTCTGTCCCGTGACGCCGGCGATCAGGTTGTTGGCGCAGATGTCGGCCATCGCGTTGCGCGTCTGGACGGTGGCGCTGGCGATGTGCGGCGCGATCACGACGTTCGGCAACTTCAGCAAGGGCTCGTCCATCGCCGGCGGTTCCGGGTCGGTCACGTCGAGGCCGGCGGCAAAGATCGTGCCCGCCTTCAACGCCTCGGCCAGCGCCTTCTGATCGACCAGCGGCCCGCGCGCCGTGTTGATGAGTATGGCGGTCCGCTTCATCTTCTGGAACTGCTCGCGTCCCAGCAGGCCGCGCGTCTTCTCGTTCAGGTCGGCGTGCAGCGACACGAAATCCGCCTCACGCAGCAGCGTATCCAGTTCCACCCACTGTGCCCCCAATTCGCGCTCCGCCTTGTCGCTTTTCATGACATCGTGATACAGCACCTTCATGTCCCAGCCGAAGCGACAGCGACGGGCGAAGGCGTAGCCGATGCGGCCCATGCCGATGACGCCGATGGTGCGGCCTGCGAGATCCTGCCCGAGATGGCCGAGCGGCTCCCACGTCTTCCACTGGCCGGAGACGGTGTATTGATGGCCCTCGACGACGCGGCGAGCGGCGGCGATGAGCAGGCAGAACGCCATGTCGGCGGTGGCGTCGGTGAGGACGCCGG
>DASPXY010000486.1:0-2995 GCA_035637055.1 Gemmataceae bacterium
TCCTTGATGAGCCGAGCATCGGCCTGCACCCGCGCGACAACGACCGGCTGCTGCGCAGTCTCGAACGTCTGCGCGACATGGGCAACACCGTCGTCGTCGTCGAACACGACGAGGACACGATGCGCGCCGCCGATTATATCGTCGATTTCGGCCCCGGCCCCGGCGTGCGCGGCGGCGAGGTCGTCGCGGCCGGCACCTATCCGCAATTGCTCGCCAACCAGGCCAGCCTGACGGGGCAGTATCTCGCCGGGCGCAAGCAGATCGCCATCCCCAAGCAGCGGCGGCCGCGGAATGGGAAATGTCTGCAGATCCTCGGCGCCCGTCACAACAACCTCCAGAACATTGACGTTGAAGTGCCGCTCGGCGTGTTCGTTTGCGTCACCGGCGTTAGCGGTTCGGGCAAGAGTTCGCTGGTCAATGACATCCTCAAAGAGGTGCTGCTGGCGAACCGCGGCCGTCAGCCGGCGGAGGATGCCGACGAAGAGGAGAGCGATTCGCCGCATCAGGTCGGCGCTCACGATCGTATCACCGGCGTCGAGCAGATCGACAAGGTCATCGACATCGACCAGTCGGCGATTGGCCGCACGCCGCGCAGCAACCCGGCGACTTACATCAAGCTGTTCGATGAAATCCGCACGCTCTACAGCCTGATGCCGGAGGCCAAGGTACGCGGTTACAAACCGGGCCGGTTTAGCTTCAACAAACCGGGTGGCCGCTGCGAGGCGTGCGAGGGCAACGGCTCGAACCGTTTGGAGATGGATTTTCTCGCCGATGTCTGGGTGACGTGTCCGGTCTGCGGCGGCCATCGCTTCAACCGTGAGACGCTGCAGATCCGCTTCAAGGACAAGAACATTCACGACGTTCTGGAGATGGACGTGCAGGAGGCGCTGGAGCACTTCGTAAACGTGCCGAAGGTCCGCGCCATGCTGCAAACGCTACACGACGTCGGCCTCGATTACGTCAAACTCGGTCAACCGTCGCCGACACTCTCCGGCGGCGAGGCGCAGCGCATCAAACTGGCGCGTGAGTTGTGCCGCCGCAGCACTGGCAAGACGCTGTACATCCTCGACGAGCCGACGACTGGCCTGCACTTCGACGACATTCACAAACTGCTGCAGGTGTTGCACGGCTTCGTCGATGCCGGCAATACCGTCGTTGTGATCGAGCATAACCTCGACGTGCTGAAGACGGCCGACTGGGTGATCGACCTGGGGCCGGAAGGCGGGGCCGGTGGTGGCCGCGTCGTCTGCACCGGGACGCCGGAGGAGGTCGCGAACTGCGAGGCGTCGTACACCGGCCAGGCACTCAAGCCAGTTCTGGAGAGGCGGCCCGCAAGCCCACGGGCCGCGGCCCGTGGGCTTCAAGCCCGAAAAACCGCCTCGCGCAATGGAGAGATCACCCACCTGACCGTGCAGGGCGCCCAGCAACACAACCTGAAAAACATCTCCGTCGCCCTGCCGCGCGAGGAGATGACGGTCTGCTGCGGCCCGAGCGGCTCGGGCAAGAGTTCGTTGGCGCTGGATACCATCTATGCGGAGGGCCAAAGGCGCTATGTCGAGTCGCTGTCGGCGTACGCGCGGCAATTCCTCGGCCAGATGCAGAAGCCGAAAGTCGAGCACGTCAGCGGGTTGTCGCCGGCCATCAGCATCGAGCAGAAAACAACTAGCAAAAGTCCGCGTTCGACGGTCGGCACCGTCACCGAGATTTACGACTACCTGCGCATCCTCTACGCCCGCCTCGGCCAACCGCACTGCCCCGCCTGCAACATCCCGATCGGCACGCAGACGGCCGACGAGATCATCGACAAGATCACGTCGCTGTCCGAAGGCACGAAGTTGTATCTGCTGGCGCCGGTCGAGCGGCGCGGGCAGGGCTCTTACGAAGCCTTGTGGGATGAGATTCGCCGCACCGGCTTCATTCGCCTGCGCGTCGATGGCCGCTCGTACAACGTCGAGGAACCGCCGGCCATCGATCACCGCCGCAAGCACCTGGTCGAGGTCGTCGTGGATCGCGTCGTGGTGCGGCACAGCCAGCGCGGCCGCCTGGCCGATGCCGTCGAGGCGGCGCTCGATCTGGGGCGCGGCGTGATGCACGTCGCGCACGTCGATCCCGACCGCGACGAGCCGGCCTGGAAGGTAGATCGCTACAGCCAACATTTCGCCTGCGATCACTGCGGCCGCAGTTTCGAGCCGCTCAATCCGCACCATTTCTCGTTCAACAGCCCGCTCGGCTGGTGTCCAACCTGTGAGGGATTAGGGGTCCAAAAAGGCGCCAATCCCGCGGTCCTGATCCGCGATGAGCGGCTGACATTGCGTCAGGGCGCCATCGCCGCCTGGCCGCCATTAGACGATGGCGAGCCGTTCGTGCCGTTCGCGGAAGCGCTCGCGCGGCACACGGGTTTCTCGCTGGACACGCCGTTCGAGCAACTGGCACCGACACACCAGCGGGCCATCCTGCATGGCACGGGTGAGGCGTGGATCGAACTCTCCCCGGCGAGCGGGGGGCGTGAGCCCCCTGATCCAGCAGCCATCAGGGGGCTCACGCCCCCCGCTCGCCAAGCGGTGCGTTTCCAATACAAGGGCCTGTTCCCCGCCGTTGACGAGGCGTCGCGGGTCAGCTTCATCTACCGGCAGCGGCTCGATCATCTTGTCAGCGAGGTGCCTTGCTCCACCTGCCGCGGCTCGCGTCTGCGCGACGATGCCGCCGCCTGCCGGTTTCAGAACCGCACCCTCGGCGAACTGTGTGACCTGCCGCTGAGCCAGACGCTCGGCCTCTTCAAAGACCTCAAATTGACGAAGGAGCAACGGCAGGTGGCCGGCGAACTGCTGCGCGAGATCACGAACCGTCTGCAATTCCTCGTCGATGTTGGCCTGGACTACCTGACGCTGGGGCGGCCGACGCCAACGCTCTCGGGCGGCGAGTCGCAGCGTATCCGCTTGGCGAGCCAGATTGGCAGCGGGCTGACGGGCGTGCTCTACGTGCTGGACGAACCGAC
>DASPXY010000487.1:0-10419 GCA_035637055.1 Gemmataceae bacterium
TGCCGGGCAGGATCATGATGTAGACCGCCGGGTGCGAGTAGAACCAGAACAGATGCTGGAACAGGATTGGATCGCCGCCAATCGCCGGGTCGAAGATGCCGATGCCGGCGAGGCGCTCGACCGCCAGCAAGAGGATCGTGATAGCCAGCACCGGCGTGCCGAGAATGATGATCAGGCTCGTGGCGTACAGCGTCCAGACGAACAGCGGCATGCGGAACCAGGTCATGCCGGGGGCGCGCATGCGATGGATGGTGACGATGAAGTTGATCGCGGTGAAGATCGACGAGAAGCCCAGGATCAGGACGCCCAGCCCCGTCATGATGACGTTGGTGTAAGAGTACCGGCTGCTATAGGGCGTGTAGAACGTCCAGCCGGTATCGACGCCGCCGGAGATCAGCACCCAGAGGGTGAACAGGGCACCCGCCATGTACACGTACCAGCTCGCCAGGTTCAGCCGCGGGAACGCCAGGTCGCGGGCGCCGATCATCAGCGGCAGGGCGAAGTTGCCGAGCACCGACGGCACCGCCGGGATCAGGAAATAAAAGATCATGATGATCCCGTGCATCGTAAACATCTTGTTGTAGGTGTCGCGGTCGAGCAGGTCGCCTTCCGGCGTCAGCAGTTCCAGGCGCACGACCGTGGCGGCGAGGCCGCCGAGCACGAACATCAGCGTGATACCGACGATATACAGGATCGCGATACGCTTGTGATCGATGGTGAGCAGCCACGAGCGCACGCCGTAACCATCGTTGAGGTAATGGTGGCGCGGGGTCGGGTCCGGCTCTGGCCCGGGCGGCGGTGGCGGCTGGGACGTGAAATCGGTACTCATGGCTTCTTTTGCTGAGGTTGAAGCTGGGGAGCGGCGGCGGGCGGCTCGCCTTCCTCGATGCGCGGCGGCGTCTGGCCGGGGCCGAGCGCCTTGATGAAGGCGACGAGTTGCAGCAGCTCGACGTCGCTGATCTGGCCGCGGAAACTCGGCATGATCGGGCGATAGCCGGCGACAATCTTGGCGTCGGGGAGAAGGATCGATTCACGGATGTAGTCATCGTCGGCGAGGACGCTGCCGCCGCCTTCCAGCGCCACCTTCTTGCCGTAGAGGTTCTCCAGGAGCGGGGCGCGCGCCTGGGCGTCGCCGCTGTGGCAGGTGGCGCACTGATACTTGAGGAACAGCTTGCGGCCCTCGGAAGCGGGCGAGCCGTCCACCTTGAGCGAGCCGAGCCACTGCTGGAACTGCGTCGGCTCCAGGACGGTCACCCAGCCGACCATGCGCGAGTGATTCGTGCCGCAGTATTCGCCACAAAACAGATGGAATTTACCTGTTTTGGTGGCCTTGAACCACATCGACGAGGCGCGGCCGGGGACGACGTCCATCTTGATGCGAAAGGCGGGCATGGAGAAGTCGTGGATAACGTCCTGCGAGACCATCGTCAGCTTGACGGAGCGGCCGAGCGGGACGGTCAGGCCCTGGTTCTCGCGCTGGCCGGTCATGTGCTGTGTGTACCACATCCATTGTTTGCCGACGACGTACACGTCCATGCTGTCGTCGGGTGCGTGCGCGACCTCGAAGTAGACGTCGGCGCCCCAGGCGAAGATCCCCAGGGCGATCAACAGGGGGATGATGGTCCAGGTAAGTTCCAGTTGCAGGCCGCCCTTGACGGGTTCGCCCTGCTGGTCGGGGTAGCGGCGGCGGTACTTGGCGGCGAAGTAGATCAGCGTCGTGAAGATCACGATGGTGAAGAAGGCGCTGAGGGCGATCAGGAAGATTGTTAGCGCATCGACGCGCGGCGCGATCGTGGAGGCTTGTTCGGGCCACAGGGGAACTTGTGCTAACGGCATCATTCGCCTCGCACACGATGACCGTTTAGTGGCGTGAACCCCTCCCCCCAACCCCCTCCCCGCAACGGAGAGGGGGAGCAAGCCAAGCAGTATCTCTTCTTCTCCCCCTCTCCCTGTGGGGGAGGGGGTTGGGGGGAGGGGTTCACGCCACTAAACAGCGGGATTTTGCGCGGCGCGCGCCTTGCGTCGCTCGCGCCGCCAGGTCAACAACAAGTACACCGCGATCCCCAACACCGTCACGGCACCGCCCAGGCGCACCAATTTCAGAGCGGCGATGGAGTATTTGCCCGTATCGGGATCGTAGGAAAAACAGCCAAACAGCAAGGCCCCATCGACCGCCGAGCCGATCTTGCCCTCCGACGCCTCCACCAAGCCGAATCGCAGGTCGCGCCCGGAGTACGCCAACCCGAAAAGATAGCGGGCCACCTTGCCGGTTGGCGTCAGCAGAATGATGCCGCTGGCGTGGCGGTACTCGTCGCGGGTTTTGTCGTAGGTGTAATGAAATCCCACTGCGTCCGCCAGCCGCCGGATGTCCGCCTCCTTGCCGGTCAGGAAGTGCCAGCCGTCCGCGCCGGTCGCGCGGCCGTAGTGCTCCGTGTACGACGCCTTCGCCGACGCTGCCAGTTCCGGCCCTTCGCGCGGGTCGAAACTCACGACGACGACGCGGAAGTCCTTGCCGGCCTCGAACGGCACCCCGCGCAGACCATCGGCGACACCCCGCAGCACGACGGAACAGAGCCGCGGACAACGGATATAGGCCAGCACGAGCACGACCGGCTTGCCGTCGAAGTAGCGCCCCAGCCGCACGACAGCCCCCGTCTCGTCGCGAAACTCGGTGTCAAGGGGCGCCTGCGCGCCGAGGCGCTGCGTGAAGCGCAGCCCTTCGTACTCGGGCGGCAGCTTGCCCTCAGCGCGCACCGCGACGGCGGACGAGAGCAGCACCGGTAGCACGAACACGGCGGTGCGCATCAGGGGCCTCCCGGTTTCTTGACGCGCGGCCGCAGCCCCGCCGCGGCGCGGGCCTTCTCGGACTCGATCAACAGCGTCATCGCGCGGTCGATTGGCAGGCGCACGAACTCGCCCTTCGCATCGACCGGGCCACTCCGGTTGAGGGCCTCGTCTTCTTTCCTTCGCAGAGCGCCCATATCGGCCACATCGTCGAGCTGCAAAATAGGCTCCGGGATCTTCTTCAGGTCGTGCGGCAACTGCGGCCGCTCCTTCTTGAAGAGCGGCGACAGTATCGGTTGAGCCCGTTGCGTGCGCGCGTCAAAGCGACTGAAGGTGAACGCGACCACCAGATGCACGACCACGGCGAAGCCGCCAAACCACAGGCCGAACTTGACGATGGCGGAGACGTTGACGTCGCTCGTCTCATGGTCAACGGCGGGGTTGTCGTGGCTCGGAGGGACATCGGGTTTCGGGTCAACCATGATGGGCCTCCGCTTCGTGAAGGGCGGGGTCAGTCAGCGGCAGCAGCGGCCGCTGCTGGAGTCGCCACAGGAACGCCGCCAGCCAGACGCCGCCGATGGCGAGCAGCGCCGCCGCGTCCAGCCAGTGGATGGAGAAATGCGGCCTGCTGCCTGGACCATGTCCGCCGAAGGCCGGCGCGATGAGCCAGTACACATACACCAGGTGCATCACGACCACCGCCCCGGCCACCCAGACGAGGCGATACGGGTCGCGCTTGAAGTTGCGCGACAGCAGCACGGCGAAGGGCATCGCGAAGTAGAAAAGGATCAAGCCCCAGCCCAGCACTTCCCAGCCGCCGGTGATGCGGTTCAGATACCAGGGAATTTCCTCTTTCAGGTTGCCCGACCAGATCAGGAGGAATTGCGAGAACGTCAGGTAGGCCCAGATCATCACGAAGGCCAGGAGCAGGTTGCCGAGGTCGCCCCAGAGGGTCGGCGTCATCGCGCCGGCGACCGGCGGCCGCGACGACAACCAGACAAGGGCGATGATGCCGGCCGCGAACGCCGGCAGCAACTGGGCCCCCGCGATCATGGCGCCGAAGATGCTCGAGTACCAGTGCGGCTCCAGCGACATGATCCAGTCGATAGCCGCGAACGTGATCGTCAAGCCGTAGAGCACCAGGCCCGGCCCGCTGATGATTTGCATCCGCCGCGCGATTGCCTTGTCGTAGTGCCGGTCCAGTTCGTCGGACCAGCGCTGCAGCCGCCACGCGACGCCGATCCACACCGCGAAGTAGACGGCCGAGCGGATCAGGAAGAACGGGACGTTGAGGTATCCTTGCTTGTGGGCAAGGACCGTGCGCTCTGCCGACGGCAGCGCGTCGAGGTCCGCCCAGCGGTAGAGGTGATAGACACCAAACGCGACCGGGACGAAGGCCGCGGCCAGCACGGGCAGGGTCATTGCCGCGGCCTCCAGCGGGCGGCGCAGCATCAGGCCCCAACGTCCGCCGGTCTGGTGCTGGATCATCAGAATCACCAGGCCGCCCAGCGGAAACGCCAGCCAGAACACGAACGCGAACAGCCACGAGCGAAAGAACTGCGTCGGATCGAGGAGAGCGCCGAGAGCGCACAGGGCCACGCCGGCGCCGCCGCCGAGCAGCAAGCGCGTCTGCAGCAAGTTCCAGTTGATCGGGGCAGCGGGTGAAGCCTCGCTCACTTCGACTTCCCTCTTGCTCAAAGGTAGGTCCGGCGAGCCGAGCCGGACCGGCGTGCCGCGAGCCGAGCGGCACCTACTTTCGATACGCCACCTGCCGCTCGGCTCGCGGCACCCACTGGGTAGGTCCGGCGAGCCGAGCCGGACCAGCGTGCCGCTCGGTTCGCGGCACCTACGTTTGCGCCTCCTGGCGATGGTTCCACGAACCGTACGGCCAATCTTGGTAGTTGTCCACCAACTTCGCCTTCACAGGATTCTGGCGAATGTACGCAACAATCTTCTCGTCCTCCTCATCCGAACGCGACCAATGGTCAAACCATTCGTCTTGCCAAAAGCGCTCACCATTCAGATTCAGCAGTTTCGCAGCTTGATGTCCTGTCCAACGCTTGAACTGCTCCAACTGGTTCTTTAACCCTTCCTCCAACAATTCAAAAAACAGATGCAAGTGACTGGGCATGACGACGTATGCGAGCATGTTCCAGGTCTTCCCATGACGGAACGCGATCGAGTCGATGACCATCCGAGCGACGTTCGGCCGCTGGAGATGGGTGGCGTATTCAGTACGGTCGAGCCAGGATTCCATCTCGGCGTAGATACGGCGCTGGAGCTTGAGCCGCCCTTCGGCGTCGTGTTCAGACAACTTGTCGTAGTCCGAGGCCAGCGCGTGAATGCGATCTTGTCCTTGCTGCGGAATCGCACCGGCGAGATGGAGCGTGACGAAGTATCGTCCGTCGGCGACCTCCCAGTGTGGCAGACGTCCGCACCAGAACGCGATGGTTTCAGGTTTGCGAATCATGGCGCGATTCCTGTAGGGCCGGCTCGGCTCGCCGGACTGGGGTGCCGCTCGGCTCGCGGCACCTACCGGGTAGGCCCCGCGAGCCGAGCGGGGCTCCGGGACAATACCAGTGCCGCTCGGCTCGCGGCACCTACCGGGTAGGCCCCACGAGCCGAGCGGGGCCAGAATCCAGACCGACCACAGGCGCCCCTCTGGGCTCGGGTGCCGCTCGGCTCGCGGCACCTACTTGGCCAGCTGCGCCGGGGCGTGCTGGCTGAACTGCAAACTGCGAACGTAGGCGACGATTTTCCAGCGGTCCGCCGGCGGAATCTGGCTGGCGTAGTCGGGCATCGAGCCGAACCCCTTCGTGATGACGTGAAAGAGGTAGCCGACCCGCGCGTGTCGCAGACGCGATTCGTGCAGCGACGGTGGTTCCGTGAACCCGCGCAGGACGATCATGCCCTTGCCGGTGCCGACGCGATCGTGGCAGACAGCGCAGAAGATGTTGTAGCGCTGCTGACCGCGCTCCAGCACTTCTGGAGTAATCGGGAACGGGAACTCCTCCTCGTAGGGGTCGCTGCCGAGGGCGATGCCGACGGCGGCGAGTGGATTCGGGGCCATCGCCCCCAGCACGCCGACCGCTTGCGTCCACTCGTCGCTTTTGCCCGATTTGCCCGTGAAAAAGGCGCTATCTTCGTCAAGATGGCCGCGGGCGACGGTGCCGGGGACGAGTGGTCTGGCCGAGCGGCCATCGGGGAAGAAGGCACTGGGCTGGAGCGGCCGATACGCCGGCTGACGGGCCATCTGCTGCTCGCCACAACCGACCAGCGCCACGCACAGCACGAGGAATGCGCTCTTCTTGAGAACGCCACGTTGTGGCACGGTCTCCTGACCGTGCCACGGCTTGTGACCGCAGGTCTCCGGGAGTAGCGGGAGACCTCCGGTCGGCGGGGTGGCACGGTCAGGAGACCGTGCCACAACAGACAAGCAATTTGGGTGAAGCGGTTCAGGGCTCAACTTCGCTCACCTCCCGCGGATGCAACTCCTGCAAAAAGCGTTTCGTCTTCTCGCGGTCGAACAGCGGGTCGGTCGCTTCGATGCACAAAAAGAAGCGATCGCGCGTCGCCAGGGCGAACCGCGGCACGTTGAACACCGGATGATACGGCATCGGCAGGCCGTTGAGCGCCAGCATGCCGAACACTGCCGTCAGGCCCGCGAACAGCACCGTCATCTCGAATGTGATGGGAATGAACATCGGCCAGCTGTTTTGCGGCCGGCCACCGATGTCGAGCGGATAATCGATCACCGCGAGATACCACTGCATGAAGAAGCCGCCGAAGCCCCCGATCAGCCCGCCAATCAGAATCAGCAGCGGCAAGCGCGTCGGCCGCACGCCGAGCGCTTCGGTGAGTTCCTCGATCGGAAATGGAGAATATGCGTCCATTTGCCGGTAACCCGCCTCGCGTGCTCGGTGTGTCGCCTCGACGAGGGCCGTCGGGCTCTCGAATTCGGCCATCAGGCCATAGAGCGGCTCCGGGTTCACGACGCACCTCCCTTCGCCTCGGCCTGCGCCGGCGCCGCCTGGGATTGCTCCGCGCCGTTGCCTTCCTTCACCTGAGCCTCCGGCAGCAGCGTCCGCATCTCGAAGATCGAGATCATCGGCAGGAAGCGCACGAATAGCAGCAGCAGGAACACGAACAGCCCAATCGTGCCGATGAACGTCGCCCAGTCCCAGATGGTCGGGTAGTACATGTTCCAGTTGCCCGGCAGTTCGGTGCGGTGCAGGCTGACCACCACGATGATGAAGCGCTCCAGCCACATGCCGATGTTGACCGCCAGCGCGACGACAAACAGCACCACGAGGTTCGTCCGCATCTTCTTGAACCACAGCACCTGCGGGATAACGAGATTGCACAGCAACAGCAGATAGTACAACCAGCCGTACGGGCCGAAGAGCTTGTTGAGCGCGCCATACACCTCGTACGGATTGCCGCTGTACCACGCCATGAACCCCTCAATGCCGTAGCCGTAAACGACCAGCAGCCCCGTCGCCAGCAGGATCTTCGCCATGTTCTCCAGATGGCGCATCGTGATGAAGTCTTCCAGGCCGTAAAAGTAGCGAACTGGGATCGCCAAGGTCAGCACCATCGCGAAGCCGGCGAAGAGGGCGCCGGCGACGAAATACGGCGGAAAAATGGTCGAGTGCCAGCCGGGCAGGATGCTGACGGCGAAGTCGAAACTCACGACCGTATGCACCGACACGACCAGCGGCGTCGCCAGGGCGGCGAGGATCAGGTACGCCTTTTCGTAGCGGTGCCAGTGGCGCGCCGAGCCGCGCCAGCCCATCGCCAGAATGCCGTAGATGACGCGGCCCACGCGGCTCTGCGAGCGGTCGCGCAAGGTTGCCATGTCGGGAATCAGGCCGACGTACCAGAACAGCAGCGAGATGGTCAGGTACGTCGTGACGGCGAAGACGTCCCAGACGAGCGGGCTGCGCCACTGCGGCGACAGGCCCATCGTGTTCGGGTAGGGCAGCAGCCAGTAGAAGTACCACGGGCGGCCCATGTGGATCAGCGGAAAGATGCCGGCGCACATGACGGCGAAGATGGTCATGGCCTCGGCGAAACGGTTGATCGAGGTGCGCCACGACTGCTTGAGCAGCAGCAGAATGGCCGAGATGAGCGTGCCGGCGTGGCCGATGCCGATCCACCAGACGAAGTTGATGATCGCGAAACCCCAGGCAATCGGCACGTTGACGCCCCAGATGCCGACGCCTTCAACGAGGAGATAAGCGATCGCAATATGTAGAATAAGAACCAGCGTGCCCGTGATAGCCAGGCCGAGGAGCCAGCGGCGCGACGTCGGCTGGGTCAGCACGATCGAACTGATCTTGTCGGTGACCGAGGCGAAGGTGTGTCCCGGACCAATGACCGGCGGCCGGCCTGGCTCTGCGGGCGGGAGCAGGTGTTCCTCGCTCATCGCGGCGCCTCCCTCTCCAGGCGCTCGATGGCCTCGTTGGGATTGCGAATCGCGGCCAGGTGCGTCGTCCGCGGCCGGGTGTTGAGATCATACAGCAGGCCGTAGCTTGTCGGCTCGGTCTGGAGTTGGCGGACGCGGCTGCCGGTCTGGTTGAGGTCGCCGAAGACAATCGCCCCGGCGGGACAGGCGGCCTGGCAGGCGGTTTGAATCTCGCCGTCGCGCAGGGGCAGGCCCGCGCGCTGGGCATCGATGTCGCGGGCGCGGATGCGCTGCACGCAGTAGGTGCATTTCTCCATGACGCCGCGGCTGCGCACGGTCACGTCGGGGTTGCGCATCGGCCGCAGCGCCTCGGTGGCCCAGTCGGCATACTGCAGGAAGTTGAAGCGCCGCACCTTGTAGGGGCAGTTGTTCGAGCAGTAGCGCGTGCCGACGCAGCGGTTGTAGACCATGTCGTTGAGGCCGTCGCGGCTGTGGACGGTGGCGGCGACGGGACAGACGACCTCGCACGGGGCGTTCTCGCACTGCACGCAGGCCAGCGGTTGGAAGAACGTGTACAGCGACCGCTGCTCCTGGTGGTGATAGCTCTGGATGCGGAGCCAGTGCATCGCGCGGCCGCGGGCCACCTGATCCTTGCCGACGACAGGGATGTTGTTCTCCGCCTGGCAGGCGACGACGCAGGCGCTGCAGCCGGTGCAGAGCGTCATGTCGATCGTCATGCCCCACTGGTGGCCGCTGTTGTCGCGCTCGGGGTAGAGTGACGGGCCGGTGCGCGGGTTGTGGGCCGGCTCAGGGATCGTGGGCAGGCTGGTGCGCGTACCTTCGCGGACGATCTCCTCGGCGCGGCCGTTGAGTTCGTGGTGCGGTTGTACGCGGGCGAATTGGTAGCGCCCGCCCGTGGGGCGGACGGTAAGGCCGCGCCCGAACCACGGACTGGCGGGGTCGCGCAGCTGGTAGGCGTTGAAGCCTGTCCCCGTGCCCACGCTCCCGGCGCGCGTGCGGCCATAGCCGAGGTGGACGGTGACACTGTCATCCGGATGGCCGGGCGCCACCCAGACAGGGGCGTCCACCCGCAAGCTGCCGAATTGCAGAGTGACCATCTGCTCGCTGGCGACGCCCAGGCGGGCCGCGGTGGCGGCGCTCATGAACGCGGCGTTGTCCCACGTAATGGAGGTGATCGGCTTGGGCAATTCCTGCAGCCAGCCGTTATTGGCGAAACGGCCGTCGAAAATCGTGGGATCGGGCCGAAAGACGATCTCCAGGTCTTGCTGCGTCCCCCGGACTGGCGGGCCTCCCGGGGCGTTGGTCCAGGCGGGGTCGAGGCGAAGGTTGGTTCGCTCAGGGACCGCGGTGCCAGCGATCACGCCGTCGTGCAAGGCCCTGCGCCACCACGCCTCGAAGTCACCACGGGGGCCGACCAGTTGAGCGGCGGGGACAGCGCCCTGCTGCAAAGGCTGGACGATGCTCCGGAAGGTTCGCCAGTACGACCGGACGACCTCGTACGGCGTCCGCTCCGACTGCCCGGTGAACAGCGACAGCACCTCGTGAGCGCTGCGGCCGCCGTAGAGCGGGGCGATCAGCGGCTGAATGATCGATACCGTGCCGTCGTAGGCGCGCACGTCGCCCCAGGATTCCAGATAATGGGCCTCCGGAATGTGCCAGTGGCAGTGTTCCGACGTCTCGTCTTCGTAAAGGCCGAGGTGGATGCGCAACGGGATGCGGTCCAGGCGATCCTTGAATCGATCATTGGCCGGTGTCGTGTAAACAGGATTGCCGCCCAGGATCAGCAGGATGTCGATGCGTGGCGCCTGATTGGGCGCGCTGGGGTCGGGCATGTCGCGGAGCAGTTCGTACAGCGACTGCATGGAGGGGGAGGCCGAACTTTGCCATTCGGGCCGCACCTCGACAGGCTCGGTGACAACGACGGTGCTGCCAAGATTGCCCAGTGCCTCGTTCATCGCGAAGGCAAGGGCGTGGACGATGGGCGGCTGACCGTCGCCGGCGAGGATGATGCTGGCGCCGCGATTTTCGCGCAGCTGCAGATCCTGGATGAGCGCGTCGATCCACGCGGTGGGAATCTCATGGGCTGGGCCGGTGGCAGCTTCAACGCCTCCGCGCAGCCGCCCGGCGACCGCGCGGGCGAAGCTCTCGACCTGCTCGGCGCGGAGCGCTCGACGGTGATCGGCCTTGGCGCCGGTCGGCGTCAAGGT
>DASPXY010000488.1:0-4525 GCA_035637055.1 Gemmataceae bacterium
AGCCGTCGAACCAAAAACTATCCGTGAGCAGTTGAAAGCCTGGGGCAGCCGGCGCCTTTCCGAAGCGACTGGCCTGAAGGGGACAGGGAAGCATGGCAAGCGGCGTTGGTGGACTGAAGGGGGCGACATCGAGTTCATCTGGGACGAGGAACACTTGGAGATGGCGACCCGCTACGTATTGGAAGGACAATAAGCATTGGGAGCCCGAAGCGCCAGCGAGGGTTGAGCGTTGCCCCTCGCTGGCGCTTCGGGCTCCCAAAGAAACTTCGCAACCCAGTTCGTTTAGAAGCAGGCTTGCTCCCGAAGGATCTGTGTATGACAGACGCCGACTTGGATCGCATCGAGGCTGCCCTCGACCTCAAACTGCCCGCGTTTTACCGCAGGTACATGCTCAGCTACCCACGGTGGTTGCCGGAAAAGCAGCCGGAATGGTCGGATGTGGCCGAGAACGAATTCGCGGACAACCCTGACCGGGTAATCTACTTCAACCAGTACGTTCGGGATTGCAAGCAAGGCGAGTTCATCGACGACATGCCCTGGCCTCGCCACTATTTCGTCATTGGCAGCGAGGGCGAGCAGAACTGGTATTTCCTCGACTTGGCGAGCGGTTCGGAAGCGGTGTACCTGTTCCAGCACGATTGCGGTGAGGTCTCGCAATACGCGCGGTCGCTTGGCGAGTTCCCCGCTGCATTGGTGCGGTGGTGGGAGGATGTCGAGCGGGATGGGTAGCGTTCGCACCGAACGAGATCATTTGACTGCTGATACAAGGAGCTTTCGCCATGATCCCGCAGGAGATGACGCGCCGCGATTTCCTCCGCGGCATGACCGCCGCCGCCCTCGCGACCCTCGCGAGCGGCGAGCCTCGGCCAGCAGCGGCCAACGAACCCATCCGTCACCCGCAGCCAACCGCCGACACCTGCATCCTCCTCTGGATGGCCGGCGGCATGGCGGCGCCCGAAACCTTCGACCCCAAGCGCTACACCCCCTTCGAGGTCGGCGTCCCCGCTGAGCGCATCCTCTGCACCTTCCCCTCGATTCCGACAGCGGTCGATAATGTCCGCATCTCGCAGGGCCTGGAGAACGTCGCCCGCGTCATGGATCGGGCAACGCTCATCCGCTCGCACGTCGTCGCCGATCTGGGCCACATCCTCCATTCGCGCCATCAGTATCACTGGCACACCGGCTACGTGCCGCCGCAGACGGTGGCCTGTCCGCACCTCGGCTCGTGGATCGCCCGCGTCCGCGGCCCGAACAACCCGGCCATCCCGCCCTTCATCAACATC
Organism: Gemmataceae bacterium; assembly: GCA_035637055.1. Lineage (GTDB taxonomy): Bacteria > Planctomycetota > Planctomycetia > Gemmatales > Gemmataceae > DASPXY01. The sequence goes on from DASPXY010000488.1 coordinate 1,284, forward strand.
GGGCAGCGACTCGAAGGTGTCGGCGAGTCGGAGGAATTGAAAGCGTTCACGACGGGCGGCTTCTTCGGCAGCGAGTACGGCCCGTTCAACCTGCCCTTCCCGACCGACGCCATCGCCGCCGTGCGCCCGCCGCGCGGCATGACCCGCGAGCGCTTCGAGGCACGCCAGCAACGCTTCCGCGAACTGCTGCAGCGCAGCCCCGTCGGCGGGTTGGCCACCGACCACCATCACACCTCGATGCTGCGCGCCTTCGAGAACGCCCACCGTCTGCTCAGTTCGCGCGAGCGCGCGGCGTTCGACCTTGCCCACGAACCGCGGCCGATCTTCGACCGCTACAACACGGGCCGCTTCGGGCTGGGATGTCTGCTGGCCCGTCGTCTCGCCGAGGCGGGCGCGCGCTTCATCGAAGTGACGACCGAGTACGTCCCCTTCGTCCACTTCGATACGCACGAGAACGGCCACACGACCCTGCGGCGCATGAAACAGGAGATCGACCGGCCCATTGCCCAACTGATCCTCGACCTGGAGCAGCGCGGCATGCTCGACCGGACGTTAGTGGTCATCGCCAGCGAATTCAGCCGCGACATGATGATCGAGGGCATCCCCGGCAGCAACGCGCGCGACCAGTCGCGGGCGCGCGCCGACACGATGCAGCAGCTGATCCACTACGGTCTGCATCGTCATTTCACCGGCTCCGGCTCGGTCGTGCTGTTCGGCGGCGGCGTGCGGCGCGGCTTCCTCCACGGCGAGACGGCGCCGGAACGCCCCCTGTTGGTGACACGCGACCCGGTGACCATCCCCAACCTGCATGCGACAATCCTGACGGCGATGGGGATTTCGCCGCGGACGGCCTTTGACGTCGAGCGTCGTCCCTTCTATGTCACGGAGGACGGCCGCGGCGAGCCGGTGCGGGCCTTGTTCGCGTAGTTGGGCAGACGGCGGGGATAAACCCCGCCGCTCGTTGCTGTAATGACGAGCCGCCGGGTTTATCCCGGCGGGCTTTCCGCCGTTCTTCATGAGGAGCGTTCAGCCGCAAGTGGCCCCTGAGGGATTGCTGCCATGAACCGACGCGATTTTCTCAACACTTCGGCTGCGGGCCTGGCCACCGGCTCTGCCGCCCAGGCACAGGATCCCCCGGTGCGGCCGCGCGACGCCCTCAAGATCACCCGCCTGGAGACATTCCTCGTCCGGCCGCGCTGGGTCTTCCTCAAGGTCCACACCAGCGCCGGCATCGTCGGCCTGGGCGAGCCGATCCTCGAAGGCCGCGCCGAAACCTGCATCGCCGCCGTCCGTGAGATCGAACCGTACCTGATCGGCAAGGATCCGCGGGCGGTCGTGCATCACTGGCAGGCGATCTACCGCCACGCCTTCTACCGCGGCGGCCCGATCCTGACCAGCGCCCTGAGCGGCATCGACATGGCGCTGTGGGACATCAAGGGCAAGGCGCTCGGCGTGCCGGTGTACGAACTGCTCGGCGGACCGACGCGGCGCAAGGTGCGCGTCTACGCTCACGCACGCAGCGTCGCCGACCTGAAGAAAGGCATCGCGGCGGGCTTCACCGCCTTCAAGACCGGCCCGTTCTTCCGCCGCAATCCGCGCTACCTGGAGACGCCAGCTCAGGTGCAGTTCGCCGTCGATCGCTTCGCCGAACTGCGCAAGACGGCGGGCAACGACATCGACATCGCCATCGACTTCCACGGCAAGATCAGTCCCGCGTTGGCGAAGGTGCTCATCCGCGGACTCGAACCGCATCAGCCGATGTTTATCGAGGAGCCGATCAACTGTCAGAATCACGACCTGATGGCCGAAATCGCTCGCGGTACGCACCTGCCGATCGCGACCGGCGAGCGCGTCTTCACCAAGTGGGGCTTTCGCGAGGTGCTGGAGAAGAAGGCGGCGACGATCCTGCAACCGGACCTGTGCCACGCCGGCGGCATCACCGAGGTGCGTCTGATCGCCGGCATGGCGGAGGCGTACTACGCGACGATCGCGCCGCACAATCCGCTCGGGCCGATCTCGCTGGCGGCCGGCATCCAGATGGCGGCGTCGATTCCGAACTTCCTGTGCCAGGAACAGGTCAGTCTGGGTGAGGGATATTTACGAGTGCCTTTCGTGGTCAAAAATGGCTACATCGACGTGCCGACGCGGCCGGGCCTTGGGATCGAGTTGGACGAGAAGGCGCTGGCCGGCAAGGTCGGGCACAAGTGGCGCAATCGCGAGACCTACGACGAGGACGACGGCTCGGTGGTGGACTGGTGAAGCGGAACGGCTGGTCTTTGATGCCTGCTAATGTTTAGCCGCTGGGCTCGCCTGCGGAAATGTTGGACTACCTGAAACCGAAGTGGCGGCCCCGGTCGGCTGCAGCGCCTCCCTTGCCGTGCCCTGCAACCGAGCCCGCAGCTCGACGCGGTGACGATACAGGACCGCGATGAGTTCATCATCCTCGATGTAGCCAAGACCCTTTCCCAGGTGGACCTCACCCAAAAAGCCGAGGTGCGCCAGCAACTGACCGAGGCGCACCTCCGGAGACAGGGACCACACTTCGGCCAGCACCGCCAACGCCTCGCGCTGCATCTCCGTCATGGGAGTAGGTCTCCGATCTTGGGCTCCGCGGCGAACGCCTTCGGAAGTTGGCCGATTACCTCGACTCGGATCAGGGTGCCAGGGGACAATTTCGCGACCCGGGTTGCCCGCGTGACGCCATTGTACAGCATCAATACCCCGTCCGTCCCCTCGTACACCCACGGCGGCGGCATCCCATCCGTAGCTCGCCCGAACAGGGCAATTTGCCGCTGGAGCTTGGCGGGGTCCGCGCCTTGCCGACGCGACGGAGGCACGCGCAAATCGCGGGGATCGACATCGCGGAAGTCAGCCATCGCGCCAGTGTACTCGCCTAACTCTTGGTCTCGTAGCGCATCAGAATCTCGCCCTGCGCCACGCCGGCAATCGCCTCAAAACCACCGCCGATCACCAGCTCCGCCAGCTTGCTCGCGTCGCGGAAGTAGCGATCCGTCGGCCGCTGGCCCGTCAACTTGCGCCGCAGATCCTGACAGAGAATGTCCGCCGCCGCGGTCGTCGCCTCGTTCTTGCGGTGGTGCGCCCACAGCGCCGTCACCAGCAGCACGACGTTGTCCTGCACCCGCTGCGACAACTCCGCCATCCGGCACTGCCGGTCGGCCAGCTTCAGCTGATGCTTGCGCATCGCCCCGCTCAGCTCGCGCGGGAAGCGCTGGAAGCGATCG
>DASPXY010000489.1:0-13623 GCA_035637055.1 Gemmataceae bacterium
CGAGTTGTGCGCGCCAGGTCGCAAGTTGCTCCTTGGACGGCGCAGGTAACTTCGGTGCCTGCCACGCTGGGTCCGGTTTGGGCTGCCGGGGCGGTGCAGGCCCCTGCGGCACGTTGAGCACGAATTGTTTCGCCTCTCGAAACCGAATGCCATCAGGATCATGCCAGCGCCCTTGATAGAAGCCAATCTGAAAGTCCACAGGAATCTGTCGCCATCCCAGGGGCCCGTGCTTCCCTGGGAAGGATCCCGCGGGCTTCTCCTCCTGGTGTGCCCGAGTCGCGGTGAACAGGTAACGCTGGCCGCACAGGGGCACACCCATGGCGACACCGCCCTTGGCAAAGTAGTAGATGTCGCTGCGGATGGTGATGTGCTCGCCGGCCTTTGGGCCGCGCCACGATTGGATGACCTTGTACCTGGCAACCAGGACATCGGAAGCCTCGCACTCCACAAGCCCAACGAAATCCGCGCGCTTCACCAATTCCTCGAAAGTCATCACCTGCGGCTTGCCCGCTGTTGTGGCAGGAACGTGTCCCAGCAACAGCAGCAGGGCCGCAAGCGCCACGACCAGAACGAATCGCCTGCACATGAGGGTTCCTCCTTCGTGCCTCGGCAACGCCGACATCCGGTTTGGCAAAACGATACCTTTTCCGGCAAGGGCAGTATACAATCACGCGCCGATGCTTCGCCAGTCTCCGAACGAGGAATGCAAGTGACCGCTCCTGAACCCCGCATTCATATCATCGGTGTCGGCAGCGATGGCCTGGCTGGCCTGACTGCCCGCGCACGCGAACTGCTCACCGCCGCCGACCTGGTGCTCGGCTCCGAGAACACCTTGAGCTGGCTCGCCGACCTCAAGGCGGAGCGCATTCGTCTCGGCCCCGATCTGCAGGAGGCCGTCCGGCTCCTGGAAAGCAATTTCGGCCGCAAACGCATGGTCGTCGTGGCCAGCGGCGATCCGCTGTTCTACGGCGTCGCTCGCTACCTCTGCGACCGCCTCGGCAAGGATCACTTCGAGGTGCTGCCGCACGTCAGCAGCATGCAGCTCGCCTTCGCCCGCATCAAGGAGAGCTGGGAGGAAGCCTATCTCACCAATCTTGCGACGCACCCGCTCGAAAATGTCCTGGATCGGATTCGCGTCGCCGAGACGGTCGGCCTGTTCACCAGCGAAACCGACGACCCACCCGCCATCGCCCGTCAGCTCGTGGCTCTCGGTTTGGACTATTTCCGAGCGTATGTGTGCGAAAACCTGGGCGGCCCCGACGAGCGCGTCACGCAGGGCGAACTCGCCGAGATTCAGGAGATGGAGTTCGCGCCGCTGAACGTGATGATCCTCAAGCGCAAGGCCGGCGCCCCGGATCGGCGACGCGCGACGGTTCGGTTCCGACGCTTCGGCAACTCCGACGAGGTGTTCGCGCAAAGCCGGCCCAAGAGCGGCCTGATCACGCAGGCCGAGGTGCGAGCGATTGCCCTGGCGCAGCTGGACATCCAGCCGGGCACGGTCGTGTGGGACGTGGGCGCCGGCTCTGGGTCAGTGGCCATCGAGGCGTCGCAGCTGAGCGACCCGGGCATGGTCTACGCCATCGAGCAGGACGCCGCCGATTATCACCTGATCCTGGCCAACGCGGAGATGTTCGGCGTGAGCAACCTGAAAGCGATTCACGGCATCGCGCCGGCGGTGTTTGAGGGACTGCCGCCGCCGGGGGCGATCTTCGTGGGCGGCGACGGCCGCGAGGTGGCGCGCATCCTGGAGGCGGCTTACGCGGCTCTGCGGCCGGGCGGGCGGCTGCTCGGCCACGTCGCCACGCTGGAGATGCTCAGCACCTGCTATCCCTTACTCAAGGGCCTGGCGGGCACGGTACAGGTGCTGCTCGTGAACCTCGCCCGCGGCGTCGAGCAGATGGAGGCGTTGCGCTTCGAGTCCATCAATCCGACGTTCCTGCTGTGCGCCGGCAAGCCGGGCGTGCGGGCGAACTGATGGTGCCCTGGAAACGGGTAGCTCTCAAGGGATGAAAAAGAGATCGTAAGGTAACAAAAGAGGTTCGCTGTCGGCCGCGGAATGAGTATGATCGCGGTGGAAACCCCTTCTCGAGCCGCTGGAGAGCGCCATGAACGACAAACAAGAACTGGACCTTAATGAAGCCGCATACCGTCGTCTGAAGGAGCACATTCGCCAGACTTACCCGCACGGACGTTTTGTGGCGCTGGCTGGCGGCGAAATCGTCGCGGACGCTGCTTCCATGGAGCAGTTGCACACGGTTCTCGAAGCGATGGGCAAAGATCCCGTCAAGACCTTCATTATCCAGGCCGGTGTCGATTATCCCGAATACCTCATCATTCTGACCCAGGACGTCCGGCCATGACCGCGGGGATCTCGGAGCAACGGAACCCCTACAAGGGCGAGCCGCAGAGGGCCTGGCTGCGCCTCATCCTCCGGCCGAAGAACGGGGTGCTGCGAGAGTTGGATTTCTTGGCCGACACCGGGAGTCCCTGCGCGCTCGTGCTCAGTGAGGCTGCGATGGCCCAATTGACGTGGGGGAAGACTTCGACCGCGGACACCAACTTCGGCCCGCTTGCCGGAGGATGGCTGCGCCTCACCATGCCGGAACTTGGCCTCGACGAGTTTATGCCCGGGTACGCAAGCGAAGAGGTCGTTGCCTCCGCGAAGCAGAACAGCCCAGACTTCGAGGGGCTTGTCGGGCTGCCGGTGCTACGTCTGGGCGAGTACGGCGGCGATGCGGACTCGTTCTGGTTTCGCGGGCGCAAGAAGCCAACCTGAGCCTCGACTCCCAGTGCTCTGCCGCTGTTGGGGCACGGTCAGGAGACCATGCCCCAACAGGGTGCCGCCGCTACTTCTTCAAATCGTTGAGGAGTTTCTTGATCTTCTTCGAGAAATCTGGAGCGGTCGCGGGATCGATCTGGCCATCGAGCGCACGCAGTTGCGCGACGATCGCAGGTCGCTGGTTCACGCGCTGGGCGCCGATGCGGGTCAGGGCATCGACCGCCATGATGCGGCCGTCGTCCTTGCCCGTCTCCTTGCCGCTCGACGCACCCGTTTTCCCTTCCGTCGTCCCCGCCAGAACGCCCGTGCGGCCGCCGTAAATTTTGATGTCGGGATCCATCAAGAACGCCTCCAGCACGTCGAGCACCTTCTCGGGAGCGTCCCTGGTCTGGAACATGCCAAGGAGGTACGCGGAGTCGTAGCGCAGCATCTTCGTTTCGACCGCCCGCGGTTCGTCGAGGATCGGCAGCAGGGTTTTGTAAACGGGATCGCGTTTGTCGGAATTGTTCAGGTAAGGGCGCACCGGCCACAGGGCGCGCTCGCGCACCTTCGACTTCTCGCTCGTGTCGGCGGCGAGTCGCAGGATGTCGGGCATGACCTTCTCCAACCCTGGCCCGTAGCCCAGCCGCGAGATCGCCACGGCCGCCTGTTCGCGGACGCGATCGCTCTCCTTGCGGTTGGTCAGCAGTTTCACCAGGTCAGGCAGGAGCGACTCCGCCTCTTTCTTCAGGCCGATGCAGGACACCGCCGCGTTGTGGCGAATCTCCTCGTCGGGATCGCTCAGGGCGGTGCGCAGGTCGGGGACGGCATCCTTGGCGGCGGGGCCGATGCTGCCGAAGGCCAGGGCGGCACTGCGGCGCAGGTTGAGGATGTTGGGATCGTTGCTCTTCAGGCGCAGGATGTCCAGCAGGACAGGGATCGCGGGGACCGCGTCGGGCCCGCCGAGACCGGCGAAGCCCAGGGCGGCGTTGCGGCGAATCTCGATCTCTGGATCGCTGAGGCCCTTGAGCATCATCGCCTTGGCGTCCTTCCGGAGCATCGCCTCCTTGGCATCCTCCGGGTCGTCGGGGGGGCCGAGCAAGCGAACGAGCGACGCGTAGGCCGCTTTGCGCTCTTCAATGTCCTTGTTGCCGCAGCAGGCGAGCAGTTCCGGAATGGCCTGGTAGGCGGCGTCCTCGCTGAGTTCGTCGAGGGCCTTGGCGGCGTCGCGGCGCACGAGGGGATCACCGTCCTTCAGCGCCTGCTTCAAGGCCGGCGCGGCCTTGTCGCCGAGGCGGCCCAGCGCCCAGGCGACGTTTTGCCGCACAGCCGGGTCGTTGTCCTTGAGTTTCGCGGCCAGGGCATCCAGGACGGGCTGGTCGGCCTTGCGGATGCTGCCCAGCGCGAACGCGGCACTGCGGCGGACCAGCGGATCGGGATCCGCTTTCAGGAGGGTGGTAAGCCCTTTGAGCAAATCGGGGCTGAAGACCCGCGCGGCGCCGCAGATCTCGCCGATGGAGAACGCCACGGCCTCGCGCACCTCGGCGTCGGTGTCGCCGAGACGGGGGCCGAGCGCGTTGAGCGCCATCCCCGCCCACTGGCCGATCTCCTTCATGCGCGCGCTGTTCGGCTTGCGATCCCGCGCCGGGAGGGAGTCAACCGCCCCCTTGATGAGCTTGCCGAGGGCGAAGGCGGCGGCGCGGCGCTGCGGATCGGTTTTCGCGGGCGCCAGGTTCTCCGCCCATTCGTCCAGCTTTTTGCCGAGGAATTCCTGAGCGTGCGCCGTCGCTGGCTGCCAGGCCAGACCGACGCCCAGCGCCAGCAGGGTGAAGAGGTGAATTGGCTTCATGAATGGGATCCCTTGCGTGGGTTGTCGCCCCGTTGTTACTTGTTGCCCTGTTGCTTGAGTTGACGCTCGATTTCAGGGAGGAGTTTCTTGATTTTCTGGGCAAGGTCCGGAAAAGTCCTCGGATCGGCGTGCAGGGCGCGGAGTTGGGCGACGATGTCCGCTCGTCGCGCGACGCGCTCGGCGCCGATCCGCTGCAGGGCGTCGACCGCCATGACGCGGCCATCCGCGCTGCGGCTTTGCCGAATTCCGACAATGACGACCCGTGAACCCGGCTCGTAAATCTTGATGTCCGCGTCCTGCAGGAATTCCAGCAGCACGTCGAGGGCTACCTCCGGCGCGTCTTTCGCTTGGAACATGCCGAGAAGATAGGCCACATCGTAGTGCAGCATCTTTGTGTCCGCCGTCTTCGGCTGCTTCAAAATGCCGGTGAATACCTTCCAGATCGGGCTTCGATCCTCGACGTTGTTCAGGTACACCCGCACCGACCACAGCGCTCGCTCGCGGACAAGGCGTTTCTCGTCGGGGTTGGCGACGAGTTGCAGCACGACCGGCATGGCCTTGACCAGGCCAGGCACGAACCCAATGCGAGCCAGCGCAACGGCGGCCTGGGCACGGACGCGGTCGGCCTCGCCTTTGTTCGTCAGCAGTGCAGCCAGGTCTGGCACCGCGGGTTCGGCGGCCGACTTCAGCCCAATGCACGAGACGGCAGCGTTGTGCCGGATCTCCTCATCAGGATCGCGCAGGGCAGCACGCAGGACGGGCAAGGCGTTTTTCGCTGTAGGGCCGATGGCGCCGATGGCGAGAATCGCTTGTCGCCGGAGATTGAGGTCGCCCTCCTTCCAAGCGACAATCAGAACGGGGAGCGCTGGCTCCGCCTCCGGGCCGCCGATGTTGGCGAGGGCGAGGGCCGCGTTGCGGCGGATCTCGATTTCGCGATCCTTCAACCCTTTCAGGAGCGGCCCCCTGGCTTCGGGCTCTTCCGGCCCGACCAATCGGACGAGAGCGGCGTAGACGGCCTTGCGCTCCTCGATATCTTTGGTTGCGCAGCAGGCGAGCAGTTCCGGAATGGCCTCGGCGGCGGTGTCTTCACTGAGCCGTCCCAACGCGAGGGCAGCGTCGCGCCGTACCAGACTATCGCCATCTTTCAGAGCGCGCCGAAGGCTGCCAATCGCCTTGGAGCCCATGCGGCCCAGAGCCCACGCGACATTTTGCCGCACGGTCGGGTCGTTGTCCTTGATGGCAGCATCGAGGCTGGCCAGGACCGCCGGTTCGGCCTTGCCGATGCTGCCGAGTGCGACCGCGGCGCTGCGACGCACCATCGGCTCCGGATCTTCCTTGAGGCGCTTGGAGAGAAGGGTCAACAGTTGGGGACTGGAGACGCGTGCATGAGCGCAGATTTCGCCGATGGCGAACGCGGCCGTCTCGCGTACTCCGGCGTCGGGATCGTCGAGGCGCTGGGCGAGGGCGGCGAGCGCGTTCACCGCTGCCTTGCCGAGTTTGCCAAGGGCGAAGGCGGCGCTGCGGCGCTCGGCGGCGCTTTTGGTCGGCGCCAGGTTCTCCTGCCAGAGTTCCACTGACTTGCCGAGGAACTCCTGCCCCCGCGTCCGCTCCGGTGCGAACGAGAGCAAGCTGGCCGCCACAACGGCCGGCAGCGCCCAGCGCGTCATTTGGCGCCTCCCTTCTTGGTGTCCTTCTTGTGCTTGCCCTTGATGTTGTCGATGGCCTCCTGGGCCATCTTCTTCAGCACCTCGGGTTCGTCCTTGGTCGCCTTGATTTTTTCGAGCGGCGCGATCCACTGCTGCTGGTCCGGCGCAACGGCGCCGACGGCCCAGATGGCCCAGCCGGTGATATCCACGTTCTCCTTGCCCTCGACAATGCCGATCAGTTTCGGGAGGTAAGGCCGGGCGGCCTCGCCCATCGCGCCCATGAACTGGAATGAGGCAATCCGCAGAGCGTCTTCCTCCTTTTCGTTGAAGGCGTAGCCCGCTACCTTCGGCAAATGAAGCACCGCGTTGCTCTCCATCCTCCCCATACACTGGAGCGACTCCACACGCACCGGCATTTCCTCTTTGTCGTTGAAGGCGTAGCCCGAGATCTTCAGGAGGGTATCCTCGGCGTCTTTTCCCATCTTCCCCACGCACCGAATCGCCTGGAGACGCAAGGACAGCTCTTTCGTGGGAGCAGCAAAGCCGGCAACAATCTCGCGGCGCCTTTTCCGGTCCTTCGTATCCGGCGGAGTGGCATCATACAGGTGGCAGCGCGCCGTCAGTTCGATGTGGGGATCCGACTCCTTCTGGATGAGTTTGCCGGTCTTGTCGATGAACTCCGCTTTGAGTTCCGCGCGATGGGTGGCACCGACGTTCGCCAGCGCCTCGATCGTTGCCAGGCGAACGGGCGAGGCAGAGTCGATTGTCCGGGGATCCCGGGGATCTATGCGGGCGTAAAGGGCATCGAGCACTTTCCGAGCGGGGCCGTTCTTCATGTCAACGCCGATGATGCCGAGTGCGGTCACAGCCGCGTGGCGGGTTTCCCAGCAGGTGGGAATGTCCGCCTTGCTCGTGGCCGCGATCAGGGCATCGATCGCGTCGTGCGCGTTTGGGCCGAACAGGACGAGGGCGGCGATGGCGCGCTTGCGAATGACGATCTGCCCATCCTTGACCATGTTCGTCAGCTGCGTGATCGTTTGCTTGATTTGCTCGATCTGTTTGTCGTCCGGCTTCTTGAGGCTGGTCTGGATGACGGCGAGGGTGTGGGGAGCAAGTGAGCGGAAACTGGCGTCGAGGTACGGGCCCTGCGGGTTGTGCTTCTTCAACTCGCCGAGGATGACCGGGACCGCCTTCACCGCGTCCTCGGGGGGAAACTGCAACATGACTTGCAGGGCGGTCGCGCTCACGGCGCGATCCTTCGACTTGATGAGATCGATCCACTGGTCGAGTTTTTTGCCCGCGACAGCCTGGACTGGCGCTGGTTTCTTCCCGGTCTGGGCAGCCGCCTCGACCCCGGCGAAGAAACAGACGCTGGCGACGATGGCGAATGAGAGCAGACGCATGATAGATCCCCGCATTGACGACTTCTTCCCCACTCCCACGATAAACGATGAGACCGCGGCGGGCAACGACGAAAAGGAGACGCGCTGCCGCACTGCCGGCAAATTGGGAACACCCGTTGCCTCCCTTCGGCCGTCCGGTTACGATCTTGCTGGTGCCCAAGAGGGTTCGGAACACTTTTTCAAGGGGGGATCAGATGCTCACCGTCTGGGGAGCCAAGCAACGTTTCTGCGATGGCATCAGCCGCCGCAGTTTCCTCAAGATCGGCGCCTTCGGCGCCGGCCTGACGCTCGCCGACATGCTGCGAGCCAGGGCCCAGGCCGACACTCCGGCCGCGGCCAGGTCGTCGCAGAAGGCGGCCATCATGATTTATCTGCCGGGCGGCCCGTCACACATGGACATGTACGACCTCAAGCCCGACGCGCCGATGGAATATCGCGGCGAGTTCCGCCCGATCCAGACCAACGTGCCCGGCGTGCAGATTTGCGAGCACTTCCCGCAGCAGGCCCGCATGTTCGATCGCCTGGCCGTCATTCGCTCGATCGTCTCGGTGGACGAGCACAGCGATTCGCTCGTGATGACCGGCTACAGCGAGAACCAGAACCGCACGGCGCATCATCCCTCATTCGGCTCGGTCATGTCGCGTTTGCGCGGCAGCGCCAGCCAGGACGTGCCGCCGTTCGTCAGTATGCGCGGCATGGCCCCCGGCACCGAGCCCGGCTACCTCGGCGTGGCCCATCGGCCCTTCACGCCCAGCGGCCCCGGCATCGAGAACCTGCGCCTGGCCAACGGCGTCAACACGGGTCGCGTCGATGATCGCCGCAATCTGCTGGCGACCTTCGACAATGCCCGCCGCGACATCGACGCCAGCGGCACCATGACCGGCATGGACACGTTCACCGGCCGCGCATTCGACATGATCGCGTCCGGGGCGGTCCGCCGCGCTCTCGACCTGAGCCGGGAAGATCCGCGCGTGCGCGATCGTTACCACGGTGTCGAGCAGTTTTTGATGGCGCGTCGTCTGGTCGAGGCGGGCGTCGGCTGCGTGACACTGGCGATCGGCGGCTGGGACACGCACGAACGCAACTTCGTCACCCTCCGCCAGCAACTCCCGCAGGTGGATCGCGGAGTGGCGGCGCTCATCAGCGACCTGGTGGACCGCGGCCTCGATCAAGATGTGGTGACGGTGATGTGGGGCGAGTTCGGCCGCACGCCGCGCATCAACGGCGGTGCCGGCCGCGACCACTGGGCGCCGGTCATGTCGGCGATGGTCGCCGGCGGCGGTCTGCGTATGGGCCAGGCGATCGGCTCGTCGAGCGCTCGCGGTGAGTTCCCGAGCAATCGCCGAGTTACCGCCTCGCAGGTGCTCAGCACGCTGTACCGCGCGGTGGGCATCGATCCGTCGCAGACGTTCCCCAACGGCAGCGGCCGGCCGATGTACGTCCTCGACGACCGCGAGCCGATCGCGGAATTACTGTAAGCCGCTCTGGTTCGTAGTCCCGCCTTCAGGCGGTTTCAACAGCAACCGCCTAAAGGCGGGACTACGAACAAACGCCACTTCACCCTTCGCCCGCGTTCGACACGTCCATGCTCGAAGAGATGATCGGTCAGGCTGTCGTCGTCGATCTGCGCAGTCCGTTCGTGTGCCTGGGAACCCTGACGCGGCTTGACACCGAACACCTGGAACTGGCAAACGCCGACTTCCACGATCTGCGCGATACGCAGACGAGTCGAGAGAACTACGTCGCATCGTCGAAGTACACCGGCATCAAGCGGAACCGCAAACGGGTGCTGGTGGCGCGCGGCGAGGTGGTGGCGATCTCGCGCCTCGAAGACGTGGTCGATGAGTAAGTTCCTCTCAATTGCCGGCTCGCCAACCCCCTTTTCCTATCTCTTGAATAGCCATATCCCCGCATCTGGACACCCGACCACGATTCGGAGAAGATGAGCCACTGATATCGCAGCCTGGCCATGACTCACCAACCCGCAGCGCCAGCTTCGGGAGCCGGCCCCCGCAATCTTCCGAGGGAGATGTAGACCGTGCCCATTACCTTGACCTGTACCTGTGGCAAACGCATGGCTGTGCCGGACGAGGCCGTGGGGAAGCGCGTGCGTTGCCCCCACTGTCAGGGCGTGGTGGATGTCCCCGCCGCTGGCACGGCAGCGGTGCCTCCCGCGACGGCGCCCGTTCCCAGACCTGCAGTGGCGCCAGTTCCGCCGGTCAAGCTCCCGGCCGCGCCGGTGGCGTCTCCCAGGCCCCCGGTTACCCCGTCGCCGATCCCTCCCGCTCCGCGTCCCGCCCCCGCACCGATGCCTGTCGTGGTTCCCATTTCCGCCCCGGCGACGACACCCTCCGAGCCTCTCCGCGTCTCGATCAGCGTCCTCCGCGACCCGGCGGGCCTGCTGCGGAAACAAGCGTTCCAGTCGGACATCGACAGCACTGGCCTCCCGCTTATCGACGCGGCTGGCAAAGTCTTCACCGTCCCCGTCGGCAGCCCGGTGCGCTATCTCGGCCGCAATCGGCTTGAGGTACAAGTGAAGGGCCAACCTGACGAGCTGGCAGTCTCCCGCTGGGCCAGTTACCAGGACCGCATGGCGCATGACCTCGTCGAGTTCCTGCAGGGGCGCCGGCCCAGTCTGAACGCGGCGGGCTATCGGCTCCCGAATTGGTTCGCGGTCCTCATCGGGTTTCCCCTGTTTGCCCTGGCCCTGATTCTGCCCAATACCCAGGGCCTCGGTCGGGCCGGATTCATCCTGCTCGCCGCCGTCTTCGGGGCACTGGGCGGCGGGTTGTCGTGGCTCAACTTCGTCGTGTTGCAGAAGGACCGCTGGTTGCTGGGCCTGCGGGTAGGTATCGGGGTGGCCAACAATGTCCTGATCTACGGTCTGGCGATTCTGGTGCTGGTCCTGGCGAAGAGCGCCCCGGCACGGCACGAGCAAGTCCAGTTCGAGCCGCCCGGCGAGGGCTTCCAGGTTGAGTTCCTTGGCAAGCCCGAGTCGGCCGACGCCAACCAGGGAGACATCCGGATTCGCCTGCACAAACAGGAACTCCGCGGCGAACGCACCAGCTTCTTCGTTCACTTCATCGACACCGGCAAAACCGACCTGTCCCAAACCGATTCCGCGCGCCGCCAGAAAATCCCGCTGGAGAAGGATGCCAGCCCGCAAGACTACTTGCATGTCCTGGAAGGTCTGGCTGACGACCTCGTGAAGGCAGACTTTCCCAACGCGGTCAAGCAGCCGCTGGGAGTGCTGGACGGACACCCAACCTACGCCTACGAGGTGAAACTGGCGGACAACGTCGAGGTCAAACGGCACGCCGCCATCGTCCGCCGCACCATTTACTTCTGGACCGTCTCCAGCAGCCGCATGAACGCGGCCCGGCCGCTGCCGGATTTCTTCCTGAAATCGTTCCGGCTGCTCAAGCCGCCGGATCCCTGGGTGGTGGCGGCGAAGGGTGGCGAGCCGCCGGGGCAGGGGAAATCGGTCGGCCTGATCACCTTCCGGGCGCCGACGATGGTGTCCGCTCTCGGCTATCAGCGGGGCGACAACCGCCTCGTCAGTCGCGGCCTTGGCGGCGAAATCAAACTGTGGGATCTGACCGGCCAGCGCGCTCTTCCCGATCCCAAACTGCCAATCGCCGAACTGCGCAACGACGTGTATGGGCTGTCCCCCGATGGCCGCAAAATGGCGGTCGTTGGCAAGGACAAGATGGTCACGGTGGTTGATCTCGACGGCAAGCGCGAGCCGCTCAAGTTGGAACCGTCGCCGGCGCTGACCGAGGGAAACGTCATCCAGCTGGGCGGGCGACTCATCTTCTCGCCCAACGGCGCCTACCTGTGCATCGACCTTGCCCGAGACCAGTCCAACTCGCGGCCCGTCAAAATCTGGAACCTGCTGGAGAACAAGTTGGAGGGCCAAATCGACGGCGGCAAGCTAATTCGGTTCGACCAGATTTTCTTCGCACCCGACGGCCGCAAGCTGGCCACCATCTACGGCGGCGAAGTACAAATCTGGAACTCCACGGGCGAGAAACTGACCGACCTCCCGGTCAAGGTCGGAAGTGGCGACTCCCTGGCCTGGGCGCCCTCCGGCCAGAGGCTGGCTGTCCGCACGGCCGGCAAAGCCCGTATTTTCAACATTGACGATCGGAAAGAGAGCCAGATCAGCCAGTTGTGGGGCGGCTGGCCTATCGTTTACCATCCGAGCGGATCCTGGATCGCCACGCAGGACGACCGCATCGTCAGCTTCTGGAGCGTTGCGCGCGGACAGAAGGTGCAGGAGCTGGAAGTGCGGAACGTCGGTATCCAGCCCATTACGTTCATCGATGATCCCCAGCGCAGCCTGGTCCTGATTTCCAACACGGAGATTCAGGTCTACGACCTGCGCGGGCTGAAGTTGGCGGAGTAATATGGCATCGGCCTGGTCGTTGGTGGTGAACACCAACCCGAAGCGTCAGCGAGGACCGTCCTCGCTGACGCTTCGGGTTGGTCAAGGAAGATCCGCCGAGGTGATTCCGTATCAGAGCGAACGGACAACATCATTCGCCCCTTGGAGGAGAGCATCATGCGGCTAATCCTGTGTCTGTTGGTTGCGGCGTTCCCGGTACTGGGCCTCTCCGTGGTCCAGGCTGGTGAGAAGCCGGGAGACTACCTGACCAAGGACGGCAAACTCAAGGAGCCGATCGAGGTGCGCGAACTGCAGGGCGGCTTCGCGGGCTTCACTGGCACTTTTTACCTGATCGAGCCGGACGGTTCCTGGGGCAGGGGCGCGGTTCCACCCCGGGCCGCCAAGGATCAGAAGTTAGCGCCAAAGGCCCAGGGCAAACTCACCGCGGAGCAACTCGCCGACCTGGCCAAGGAGTTTGCGCGTTACAATCTCGCGAACCTCCCGAATCACGGCAAGCCGGTCGTAAACCCGCAGGTGGTCCGGATCCGCTTCGGGACGAAGGTGTCGGAGTTGCAACCGGCACGCGGCAACTCGACCCCCGAGGAAGACCAGACGATTCGCGCCCGCTACCAGGGCATAGCCCAGGCCGTGAAGTCGCTGTGCAAGGAGTCGAAGAAGTAAGGGAGCCCGCGTGCCCCGTGGCGAGCCGGTCAGCGACCGGCTCGCCTCTGCGTTCCAGGCTGTTAATCGGGAAGATCGCGGAAGATGCGCTCGAAGCGGGGAGCGCAGCGCTGGAAGGTATGCACCAGGGCCGGGTCGAACTGAGCGCCGGCACTGTCCATCATCAACTCCAGGGCAGCCGTGTGCGACAGAGCCGGCTTGTAACTCCGCCGCGAGCGCAGGGCGTCATACACATCACCCACCGCAACCAGGCGAGCAGCCAGCGGGATGTCGTTGTCCGTGAGCCGGTCGGGATAGCCCTTGCCGTCGTGGCGCTCGTGGTGATGCACTGCTATGTCGATCGCCATTTGCAAGAACGCCTTGGCCGAACTGTGCTGCTTCGCAACGGCTCTCAGGGTATCGCCGCCGATCACAGTGTGTGTCTGCATGATGAGCCGTTCCTCGCGATCCAGTTTGCCCGGCTTGCGAAGGATGTGGTCGGGCAGGCCGACCTTGCCAATGTCGTGCAGCGGCGCACAGCTCACCAACAACTCGATGAAGTTCGCGTCGATGTGGGCGGAGAACGCCGGCGAGTTACTGGCCTCTTCCGCCAGGGTGCGGCAATACATCTGCAGCCGCTGCAGGTGAGCGCCGGTCTCGCCGTCGCGACACTCCACGACCTTCGCCAGGGCCAGCACCAGGGCGCTGCGCGTGTGGATCAGGTCCGTGCTGCGGGCTGTCAGGTTTCGCTCCAACTCCTGGTTGATCGCCACCAGCTCACGGTTGAGCCGCGCAGAACGGTCCTGGGCATCCTTGAGACGGAGGGCCGCCTTGATCCGACCCCGGAGCTGCACGCGCGTGAGTGGCTTGGTGAGGTAATCGTCCAGGCCCGCCAGCTGCAGCTGGGCCATCTCGTCGGC
>DASPXY010000490.1:0-4567 GCA_035637055.1 Gemmataceae bacterium
TGCGAGCAGCCGCTGCGCCTTGTCCGTGGCGAATGTCGCCTCAGTCGGCTGGAGAATGGCTGATCCCCAGCCCTCTCTTCACCCTGTCCCAACAACCCCAACCCGCAACGGAGGAAGGTGCATGAACGCGCGCACCCGCAAGCTGCTCTGCGCCGCCGAGCAGGCGGTCGGCCGCCTGGTCGAGAAGTGCCACAAGGGCGATCCGCTTTACGCGACAAACCCCAAGGCCGTCGCGCAGGTCAGCCGCACCGGCAAGTGGTTCCTCAACGCTCTCACCCCTTTCGCCCAGGCACGGACCACCGCTGCGCCTGGCGAGCGGCAGGAGCGGAAATGACCGCACCGCGCTGAGACGGAACACCCCGCCTCACCCGCCATCTCCTCGCCTTCTGCCCGAACCTGTGCTGGGCAGGCTACGGTAGTGTTTCACCTTCTCTCTGCAGGAGTATCCCCATGATCGCACTCACCGCTTTGCTCATCTTCCTGGCGATCGCGGCCCTCACCTGGGCGGTCGCCATCGCCCTGTACAACACGTTCGTCGGCGGCCCGGACCTGCGACAGCACCGGGACTTCTGGCCTTCTTCGGCGTTTGCCGTGGGCTTCGTGACCGTCGCCTCGACCATCCCCTTCCCAGGTGGCTACCTCGTGTCGCTCGGCATCTGGACAGTCACCGTCAAGTGCTTCCTGGAGCTGTCCTGGCCCCGAGCGACCGCGCTGGTGGTGATCCTGGCCGTCCTGTCCTTCCTGTCGCGGCTCGCTATCCTCGGCGCCCTCGCCTGGTGAGGCCGCGACCGGCGACCGGGCTAACTATCCCAACTCAAGGAGAACTCTACGGATGTCCCACATCATCACCATCCAGACCAAGGTCCGCGACGCGAGCGCCGTCGCTGCTGCTTGCCGCCGCCTCGGCCTGCCCGCGGCTGTGCCCGGCACGACACGACTCTACAGCGGCGAGGCGACCGGCCTGATCGTGCAACTGCCCGACTGGCAGTTCCCCATCGTCATTGATCCCTCGACCGGCGTGGTGCAGTACGACAACTTCGAGGGCCATTGGGGCGCGCAGAGCCAACTCGACCGCTTCGTCCAGGCGTATGCCGTCGAGAAGGTCCGCCTGGAGGCGCGCAAACAGGGCTACCAGGTGTCCGAGCAGACGCTCCAGGACGGCAGCGTCAAGCTCCAGATCGTCGAGGGCACCTGACCATGTCCACGCCCCGTCGCCGTCTCATCCGCCCCACCTCCGCAACGCCAACACCGGACCCGCAAGCCCAACGTCGCGTTCACAAGCTCCGCACGCGGTTGGAACACGAGCGTGCCTTGCTGACGCGCTGGCTTCCCCGCCTGAAGCGGGCCTTCCACACCGTCGAGAAGCAACTGCAACGCATCGCCCGCATCGAACGCCAACTTCGCCAACAGGAGGATAGGTAATGGCCCGTGTGATCGAGGTGGTGGTCTCGCCCCAGGGCCAGGCCACGGTCCAGACCAAAGGCTACGCCAGTGGTGATTGCCTCCAGGCCAGCAAGTTCCTGGAGCAGTCGCTCGGCCTTGTCGCCACGGACCGCAAGACCGCCGAGTTCTACCAGTCTGCCACCGCTCAGCAACAGCAGGAGCAGCAGGCATAACCAACACACTTCCCCGCGCCTGCGCTGCCGAGCGGGCCAGCACCAGCCTGCTCGGTCAGCGCGCCAAGGCGAGCTGCTCTACGCCCAGAACCCCAAAACCATTGCCCAGATCAACCGCACGGGACGGTGGCTCCTCAACGCCCTGGCCGACCCCAAACCGCTCTTGCCACATCCATCCCCCAAGGAGACAACGCAGTGAAACTCACTGACCAACTGACGGATTACGTGAATGCCGCCTTCAGCGGTCTGTGGATTCAGACCAGCGAGCCCGACGAAGCCGAACGCGAGATCACTCAGCACGCGCGCCAGCGGGGCTGGAAGCTCGCCGCCTGGGACGTTGCCAGCGGTCTGCGCTTCCCCGCCGCGCCCCACAACACCGCACTGGACGTCGGGGCCGGCGACCCGCTCGCGGTGCTGCGCGCCGTGCCCGCCCTCAGCGAGAAGGACGGCACGGCACTCGTGCTGTTACACAATTTCCACCGCTTTTTGAACAATCCCGAGGTGATCCAGACCACCTTCCGCCAGCTCATCGCGGGCAAGCAGCAGCGCACCTTTCTGGTGGTGCTGGCCGCCGTCGTACAGATCCCCGTCGAGTTGGAGAAGCTGTTCGTCGTGCTGGAGCACCCGCTGCCCGACCGCGAGCAACTGCTCCGTATTGCCCGTGAGCAGGCCGAGAAGCCCGGCGACCTGCCCGAAGGCGCAGACCTCGAGCGCGTCCTCGATGCGGCAGCAGGGTTGACCCGCTATGAAGCAGAAGGGGCCTTCTCGCTATCACTCACCCGCCATGACGTAATGCGCCCCGAGACCTTGTGGGAACTCAAGGCGCAGGCGCTGCGCAAGCACAATCTCCTCACGCTCCATCGCGGCGGCGAGCGGTTTGATGCGCTCGGTGGCCTGGCCAGCCTCAAGGACTTCTGCCGCCGCGCGCTCGCCCCTGGCAAGCGCGTCCAGCCGCGGGGTGTCTTGCTCCTGGGCGTACCGGGCACGGGCAAGAGCGCCTTCGCCCGCGCCCTGGGCAACGAGGTCGGGCGGCCGACGTTGCTCCTCGACCTGGGGGCGCTCTACGGCTCGCTGGTAGGGGCCACCGAGGCCAACGTCCGGCAGGCACTGAAAGTGGCCGACGCCATGAGCCCGTCGATTCTTTTCTGTGATGAGATCGAGAAGGCACTTTCCGGCGTGGGCGGTCAGGGCGATAGTGGGGTGTCAACCCGGCTGTTCGGCACGCTGCTGACGTACCTTTCCGACCGCACCAGCGAGACCTTCTTCATCGGCACCTGTAACGACATTTCCAAGTTGCCGCCCGAGTTCTCCCGCGCCGAGCGTTTTGACGGTGTGTTCTTCCTCGACCTGCCCACCAGTGCCGAGAAAGATCTGATCTGGGCGCAATACCGCGCCCAGTTCGGCATCCCCGAAGGGCAAGCACGTCCCGACGACACGTCGTGGACGGGGGCCGAGGTGAAGTCATGCTGCCGGCTGGCGGCGCTGCTTGACATCCCGCTGACCCAGGCGGCGCAGCAGGTCGTGCCGGTGGCCATTACTGCGGCCGAGCAAGTCGAGCGCCTGCGTTCGTGGGCGAGTGGGCGGTGTTTGTCCGCTTCGGCACCGGGCGTCTATCGCCGCGACGGTGAGCAGCCTGTCAAACCTGGCCGGCGCGTCCAGCGCGGCCAGAGCAACAACTGAGCCATCCCTGGTCCTCCCTGCCCGATCCGCACCTCTCTCGACCTGAGTACCCTGGACGCTATCGAGGAGATCCTGACTGTGAGCACGATCACCGTGTCCGACATTCCCCTGGAAGTGACGAGCCCGGCCCAGCGCCTGCGCCGCCTCGCTGCTGCTGTCCGTGTCCACTTCACCTGGTGGGGCGTCCACAAGACCCTCACCGCCCAGCAAAAAGAAGAAGTCGGGGCTACCTACGCCGCCGACGCCCGCTTCCTCACCGCCGGCAAGAAGCTGGTCGATGTCCGCCACGAGGCGTTTCGACGTCTCACTTCACTCCGCACGCGTGTGGTGAACTACTGGCGTGGGTTGACACTGCCCTACACCGAGCCCGGCGTGCGCCTCATCCGCCAGGCAGATATTGAAGGGTTCGTCCACACGCTGCAAGGCTTCAAGGAGGAGTTGACCCAGGCCGAGGCTGCCCTCAACGCTGTCTACGGACAGATCCAGAGCGACGCCCGCACGCGCCTGGGGCGTCTCTACAATCCTGCCGACTACCCACCGGAGATCCGCGACCTCTTCGCTGTCGAGTGGGACTTCCCATCCGTCGAGCCCCCTTCGTACCTGCTGCGTTTGAACCCGGAAATCTATGCCGAGGAACAGGAGCGCGTGGCCCGCCGCTTCGAGGAGGCAGTGCGGCTGGCCGAGGAGGCGTTCCTCAGCGAGTTCGCCCGGCTCGTGGCTCATCTCACCGAGCGGCTGGGTGCCGGCGCCGACGGCGAACGCAAGGTCTTTCGCGATAGTGCGGTCGAGAACCTGACCGAGTTCTTCGAGAAGTTCCGGCACCTCAACGTCCAGTCCAGCGCGGAACTGGATGGGCTGGTCGAGCAAGCACGGCAGGCCGTGCAGGGAATTGGGCCACAAGCGCTGCGGGATAATGGCGAGTTGCGGCAGCGGGTGGCGACGCAGTTGGCGTCAGTGCAGTCGGTGCTGGACGGGATGATGGTGGACCGGCCGCGCCGGAGCATTATCCGCAACCGCCGGCAGGAGACGGAAGGGGGCGCCGCATGATCCTGGTCGTCGAACCCGCGGGCTTGGTGCGCTGCCTGTACGACGAAGCCATCGACCTGACGCCTCTTGGTCTTCCCGTCATCACCCGGGGCAGCCACGTCGAACCTGACAAGGAAGGCCAGTGGTGGGCCGATCTGGCTCCCGCTGGCGGCCCGAAGTTGGGACCGTTCCCGCGCCGCAGCATGGCGCTGGCGGCCGAGCGCCGCTGGCTTGAAGAGCACTGG
>DASPXY010000491.1:0-7514 GCA_035637055.1 Gemmataceae bacterium
TCTCCTCGCAGGGGAGGGGGTCGGGGGGAGGGGTTTTGGAACCGCGGCTAAACCTCGGGATTGTCAACAGGGGTGTTTTCTTCTTTCAGCCAGATCATCAGCACGTTGCGGCCGTAGCGGCGCTCCTCCCACTGCTCGCGCTGCGGCAGCTCGTCCAGCGCCGAGTGGCGCTCGGATTGCAGCACCAGCACCGAGCCAGGGTGCAACTTGCGCTGCAGCGTCGCGACGAGGTTGACCAGATCCTCCGGCCGGCGCTGCAGGTCTGGAAAGGGAGGACTCAGGAAGACGTTGACGGGTTCGGCCGGCGCCGACCAGTAGTCGGCCCAGCGGTAGGCGTCGGCACGACGAACTCGTCCCTCCTCGGCACAGTCAAACGCCTTGAGGTGGCGCTCGATCTCCTGGCCGAGACGGAAGTCGCGCTCGACGAAGTCCGTCGAACTGGCGCCGCGGCTGAGCGCCTCCAGGCCGATCACGCCGGTGCCGGCGAAGACGTCGAAGAAAGGCCGATCCGGCACGGCGTTGCCGAGGATGCTGAAGAGGGCCTCACGCACCATCTGCGGCGTCGGGCGCAGCTCGGGCGTGACGTCGCACGTGAGTTTGCGGCCGCGCAGCGCCCCGGCCACGATTCGGACTTGCACTCGCATGGAGATCTCGCGCAGGAACAGTGTCCACTAGCTGACATCGAAAAGTCAGCTTAAACGAAATAGGGCTGCAGATCCAGGGGGCAGCTTGCAAAGCCCACGGGCTGCAGCCCGTGGGCTTCACCTGTTGTCACCGATGGCACGCTTCCGACCCCACGCCGAGCAGCACCACCAACCGCAATTGAGCCTTATTCAGCTCGCGCACGGCCTGCAGGTAGGTCAACTGTGCCCCGCCCAGGGTGCGAATGGCCGCCAGCACCTCGCTCGGCGTCGCGCCCTTGAGGCGGTAGTTCTTCAGGCGAATCTTGCTCAGGTCGTAGGCGTCGGTCGCCTCCTTGATTTGCCGCTCGCCATACCCCATCTGCTCGTGCCCGCTGTTGACCGTTTCGTACGCCTCCTGCACCCCCATCGTCAGTTTGCCGCGGAGATCTTTGTACGTCAGGTGCATCTGCTCCATCTTCGACTGCATCACGCGGCGCCGGTCGCGCGCCGTCGCGAACGGCGTGAGGTTCCAGCGTGCCTGCAGTATCACGTCGAAGCGGTTGTCCCAGGTCGAACTGGCCCCGGGGCCGGTCCCGAAGATCCCCTCCGCCAGTCGCAGGTCGATCGTCGGCATCAGCATCCCGAGGCCCTGGGCCTTCGCATTCGCTCCGTGGATCAGGTTGAGCAGGCCCTCCATTTCGCGCACGCCCGGCCCGCTCGTGAGCGCCTGCTCAACCAACCTCTCGACCGGCCCCGTCGTATCGACCAGGGTGAACGCCAGCAGCTGCCGGTCCATCACGACGAGTTCCGCGGAGGGATCCAGGCCGAGCAGGTAGAGCAGTTTCGCCACGGCGTTCCTCGCGCCCGAACGCAGTTTGCTCATCAACTGTTGCTGACCTTCCAGCTCCGAGCGAATCCGCGACACTTCCACCTTCACCCCGGGATCGACGTCAGCCAGCGAGGTCGCCTGCTTGAGCAGATCTTCCAGGAGGCTCTGCTGGCGCAGGAGGATGGCCTCGCCGGCGCGGGCCGCGAGCAGATCGACGTAGGTGGTCGCGGCCTCCAGCAAGTTCTCGCTAGTGAGCTTGCTGAGTTCGCCCTTCTGCTGCCAGACCTTGCGCTCCGCATCGACCTTCTGGAAGACGGCATCCTGCAGATTGAAGCGGCCGTGAATCTCCGCCCCGCCGAACAGCGAGCCGAAGCTCGAGTGCGTGAGGCTGCCGTCCTCGTTCTGGATGCCGCCCTCGTGGCGGTAGTACGACGCGCCGACCCACAGATCCGGCAGCCAGGCGAGGGCGGCGACGTCCTGCTGCGCGAAAGCCTCGTTCAGCTTTTCGCGGGCGATAGCGACCTGCCCGTTCTGGTCCTGCGCCAGGCGCAGCACCGTATCGAGGTTAATGGGCAACTTGCGCGCCTCGGCGGGATGGAACTCAAGCTGAACAGGGGGACCGAGCGTTTGCGGAGCGGAATTGTCGGTTGGTGCCTGGGCGACGCCTCGAACTGCGGGTAGCGTCTGGATCGGGGCTATCTGGGCACAGCCGAGGACAAACAGCGGCCAGGCAAGGCAGAGAACAAGGGCCGGCCGGCGCCAGCGACGAAACTGGGAGACAGAAGGAAAACTGGCACGGGCCATGACACATCCTCTCACAACAGGTCTCGCCGGAGACAAGCCCGAAGCGCCAGCGACGGGACCGTCCCGTCGCTGGCGCTTCGGGCTTGTCTCTGGCGCGGGCGGTACGGTTCGTAGGACTCTCATCGGTTCTCGGGAAGGAGCAAGTTGACGCGGAATTGCCGGCTTTGTGGGGCGCCGTCCCTCGAAACCGCTCTGGTAAGATGAAGGAAGAGACCCTTCTGGCAGTTGGCGAGCGGGGGGCGTAAGCCCCCTGATAACGCGAACAGATCAGGGGGCTTACGCCCCCCGCTCGCCAAAATCGAGAGGCAACTTATGGCGAACATCAAGAAGCGCGTCGCGGAAGACGTTCCGGGCGATTTCTTCGTGGACTCGACGTGCATCGACTGCGACACCTGCCGTCAACTCGCTCCGGCCGTCTTCGCGGAGGCCGCCGATCATGCGTTCGTGCATCATCAGCCGGCAAGCTCCGCGGACCGGCGTCACGCCCTGCAAGCCCTGGTGTGCTGTCCCACGGGGTCGATCGGTTGCCTCGGAGACGACAGGCCACAAGCCGTCATGGACGATTTTCCGCTGCTGGTCGAGGAGCCGGTTTTCTACTGCGGCTTCACGTCGCCGAAGTCGTACGGCGGCAGCAGCTACTTTATCCAGCACCCTGACGGCAACTGGCTCGTCGATTCCCCAAAATTCCTGCCCCGCCTCGTCGAGCGCTTCGAGGCGCTGGGCGGGATCGCCTTCATCTTTCTGACGCACAGCGACGACGTCGCTGACGCCCAGCAATACGCGGCGCGGTTCGGCAGCCGGCGGATCATCCACCGCGCCGAATTGCACGCGCAGCCCGACGCCGAGATCGTCCTCGACGGCCACGACCCCGTCCGCCTGGCCGAGGATTTCCTGGCCATCCCAACGCCGGGCCACACCGCGGGCCACTGCGTCCTGCTCTTTCGGCAGCGTTTCCTCTTCACCGGCGATCACCTCGCCTGGGACCGCCACCGCCATCAGCTGGAGGCGTTTCACGATTATTGCTGGTATTCGTGGCCGCGACAGATCGAGTCGATGGCCGCGCTGACCCGCTTTCCCTTTGAGTGGGTTCTGCCAGGCCACGGCCAGCGGATTCACCTGCCTGCGGGCGAGATGCGGCGACAGATGGAAGACCTCGTACCAAGGATGCGCGGCGCGGAGGACTGACCGAGTCAGCGAAGGGCATCGCTCGTGGAAAACCCCTCCCCCCAACCCCCTCCCCTGCCAGGAGAGGGGGAGCAAGCCAAACAGTCTCTCTTCTTCTCCCCCTCTCCGTTGCGGGGAGGGGGTTGGGGGGAGGGGTTTTCTGCCAGCCTTTATCGCCCGAGCGACTGGACCAGCAACACCGTCCCCACGACGATCAGGCCGACATGGACATAACGGATGAACGAACGCCCTTTCAGGCGCCGGTTAAGCATCTGGCCGAGTACAATCGCCACCAGGGCCACGGGCAGGGACAGGAGATAGTAGCGCGTCACCTCCGCCGTCCACAGGCCGGCCAGCCAGAAGACGCACACGCCAACCACGCTGGCAGGCAGGAAATAGCCTTGCAGAGTGGCCCGAAAATGCTCGGCGGACCAGCGGCGGAGGGTGCCGTAGATGGCGAGCGGCGGCCCGTTCATGCCGTACGCCCCGCCCAGCACCCCCGCGCCAAATCCGAAGAGCCACGCCAGGCGGTCGTCCTTTAGCTCGAAGGGCCTTCTGCTGAGCAGGCAGTACGTCGAAAAGGCGACAATGACGATGGCCAGTATCGCCTTGACGACGTGAGCGTCGCACTTTGTGAGTAGCAAGAGGCCCAGCGGGATGCCGAACAAGGTCGAGAAGACCAGCCACCCGGCGCTGCGGAGTTGGATGTGCTGCCAGTCCTGGGCGACGACGATGCCCGCCACGGTGATCGAGACAAGAGTCGCGAGCGGCACGGCCACCTCGACCGGCATCAGGAAGGCGAGCAGCGGCACCGCGATCAGGGCTTCGCCGAAGCCGAAGGCCGAACGAATGAGGGTCGCCAGGAAGAGCACACCCAGCACCGGAAGAATCGCCCAATCGATGTCCATGCTGGCCGGCTCGCGGGGCTCCAGAGATCGTGGCGCGCGTCAACCGCCATCAACCACTGCGTAGCTTGCCAGCGCCGGGGTTGACTCGCTAGGATAATCCTAGCCCGACCCTGCCGCGGACGAAAGGCGTTCTCGGCGGGGAACTGCGTGGCCGGACCGTCTCGCCCGGCCGGCTCCCGTCGGGACGTTTCATCTCCATCTCTCACCAGGAGTCGAACCATGTCCAAAGACGATGACTACGGCAAGGGCGGCAAGGATGACGAGGATGACGATTACGGCAAGGGTGGCAAGGACGACTTCGGCAAGGGCGGCAAGGATGACGAGGATGATGACTACGGCAAGGGCGGCAAAGACGACTATGGCAAGGGCGGCAAGGATGAAGATGACGACTACGGCAAATAAGGTAAAGACGATTCTAAATAGGCCATAAGGGATTGCCGAGCCTTACCTGTGTCGTCCCGCGCAGCCAACAGCAAGGGGAGCGGGAGCTGTTGCCCCCACTCCCCTTGCTTGCTGTCAAGCGGACCCAGGCTCCGCTCCTGTCACTTCTTTACCATGACCGTCGCGATGGTCATCGAGTCGCGATTGCCAACGGACTCGAACACGCGCACCTGGACCAGATACTTTAACGTCTTCGCGGGGCGGTAATCCACCACCGCCGTTTTCGCCCTGGCAATGTCCTTCGCCACGACGTTCATGGCCGGATCCAGAACCTGGAGGTCCACATCGGTGGCGTCGTCGTCACCCGCCGCGAGGAAGCGGTAGTCTTTCCCCGCGTCGAGGGTGAGCGTGTACAGCGAGACCCACGCGGGGCCCTGCTTGAGCCAGCCGCCGCCCAGCGAGAACTTGTTGTTGGAAAGGCGGTAGCCTGCCTTGTTGCCCTTGTCGATGAGACCGGCGAGGCGTGTCGACGCCTGGGTGACGTACGCCCCCTGCTGGGCGTCAGCGCTGGATCCCAGCATCAGCAGCAGGCCCGTCAGGCAGGCGCTGACGGCGAACGGCCGCGACAGCCGCCACACAGACAACCCTTGGTTCCTCATGCAACCTCCGTCGTGTGAAAAGAAGCCGAGCCCGGGAAAGTGAAGCTTTCTCAAGAGGCAGAACTCGGCACTTCTTCCGATTCAAATCGACGCGTCATGATCAGCCTTGTTGCGCAATGCCTCCCCTGGGCCGAGAGAGTCGCCATCCCCTTCGGGAACTGATCGCGGGAAACGAAACTCAGAGAAAGACCGGCCGCCGCCGGGCGCTCACCGGGGCCAGGGTTGTGGTCCAGAAGACCCGCGCTGCTCGACGAGGTGACGAGGGCGAACAGGTCTTGTTCGGTTTTGTGAGTTGTTCGAGGCACCTCCCGGATGACGACCACTCCGCAGCGGGAATTTGCGAGGCACCGGACCGTGACAGTGTCCGGTCACCTCGCCGTGTCGAACGGGGGATTAACCTAGAATCGCCACACGCGAGCGGCAAGGGGAATTTTCATTCGGCGGACAGGGTTTCCTTTCCGCTCGCCCCCGACAGGCGAGGGGAGACAGGCGCAGACGAACCCTGGCCAGATGCTTAGAATACCACAATCTCCATTCTCAACCGCGGCGAAACGAGTGGCCACACTCACATAGGTTCCGGCGTTTCGCCCTTGTTCTCGCGCTCAAAAGGAGCATTGCCAATCATGTATCGCCACCCTCTGCCGGCCGTGCTGGCTATCCTGCTGGGCTGCACTCTCTTTGCTTCCCCTGCGAACGCGCAAAAGAAGAAACTGCAACCGACCGGAACCTGGAAAGGTTCGGTTGCCGACCTGACCTTGCAAACACTGGCCCCGGCCAGCGGCCACCTGAGCGACGAGAAGGCGCTGGCGCGGTTGTGGGAGGCGTGGAAAGTCGAGGGCAATATGCCCAAGGTGGACTTCAAGAACGAGTTGATTCTGGTCGCAACCACACGCGGCAGTCGCTTGCAGATCTCGCCGGTCCTCGACGACAACGGCAATCTCGCCGTCCTCGCCGTGGCCACGCGCGACCTGCGCGATGGATTCCGCTACGAGATTCTCAAGGTGAGCCGCGAGGGCGTGAAGACCATCAACGGCAAGCAGCTGTAATCAGTGGCTAGTGGCTAGTGGTTAGTGGATAGTGAAGAGGGACTTTGGCTTCTCTCCACGAACCACGAGCCACTCGCGCAGCGAGGATCACCATGAGTCCCTCCCACAACGAAGACACGGCGGAGATTCCTCTCGCCACGGGCCGCGCCCAGCGTTACCTGCAGCAAAGCCCGCCCCCGGTGCAGGCGGAGTTTGGGGCCCTGTCCCACCCCGGCAAGGTGCGGACGAACAACGAGGACCATTTCCTCGTCGTCCGCCGGCGGCGCATTCGCGACGTCCTGTTGACGAACCTGCCCGAGGGCTTCCTGCCGCCGCACAACGAGGAGGCTTACGCCCTGGCCGTTGCGGACGGCATCGGCGGGGCAGCCTTCGGCGAACTGGCCAGCATGCTCGCCCTGCGCGCCGCCTGGGATCTGGGCGCCGACGAAATCAAGTGGCACTTCAAGCCCAATCCGCAGGAGGACGACGAACTCAAGGAGAAGTTCGCTCTCTTCGTCCAGATGATTGACCACATCCTGGTCGATCGCGCGCGGCAGGAACCGCGCCTGACCGGAATGGGGACGACGCTGACGGCCGCCTACACGGTTGGGCCGGAGGCGTTCATCGCCCACGTCGGCGACTCGCGCGCTTACCTGCACCGCGGCGGCAGGCTGCAACGGCTCACGCGCGATCACACCGTCGGCGCGCAGATGGCCGAGGCGGGGCTGCCGGTCAACCGCTCGCTGCGGCACATCCTGACGAACTGTCTGGGAGGCAACAATGAGGGCGCCGAGGCGGAGATCCACCAATTCACGTTGGCCGACGGTGATCGGCTCCTGCTCTGCACCGATGGCTTGACCGACATGGTGCCTGAACCGGAGGTCGCTGCCATCCTGACCCAGCAAGCCGCGCCCGCCGACGCTTGCCGCGTCCTCGTGGAGCGGGCACTGGAGGCCGGCGGCAAGGACAACGTCACGGTGATCGTGGGCCGCTACACCCTCATGGCTGGGGCAGAGCAGGCTGGCCTTGAGAGCCAGCAGACCGCCTCACGTTGACCGCGACGACCGGGCGCTCACGTTCCCGATGGGCCATCCAGCCGCAGCAACCAGGTGGCGCCTTGA
>DASPXY010000492.1:0-4790 GCA_035637055.1 Gemmataceae bacterium
GTCCAGGCGCGGCGGTGCTGCGGCCCGCCCGCCGATGGTCTGCCGCACTTCGGCCACAAAGCTTTGCAGAAAAACTACTTGAGACACAACCGCATGGCCGAACGCTCGGACACCTGATCCTTCCATTTGACGGTATTGGGCTCACGCCGCGCCGCTCGCCGGGTTGTGAGCGGATGTCTACGCGCGCTTCCACTCGACGCGCGGCGCGTCGGGCCAGAGTTCCTCAAGGGCGTAGTATTCGCGCGTCTCCTGGTCGAACACGTGGGCCACGAGATCGCCGTAGTCCTGCACCACCCAGTTGCTCGCCTCGTAGCCTTCAATGCTGCTGCGGCGGTCGCCGACGCGGCGCAGGGCAGCGTCGATCTCTTCGGTCAGCGTATGGATCTGACGACGGCTGGCGCCGGTGGCCAGCACGACGTAATCAAAGAGGGGGGTGATGGCGCGCATGTCCAGGACGACAATGTCGCGGGCCTTGTTGTCCTCGGCGACGCGAGCGCACAGCACGGCACGCTGCAGCGCGTCCACCGCCCGCGCCGTTGGCTCACTTGTCATCGCTGCGATGTTCAAAGGGCCTCCTTCTGCGGATTAACTCCCAGACCGGAGGGCCGTCGCGATGAGCACCCGATACTTGCACGGGCTGTTCGCCGTTGGTCACCTCCAGGCCAGGAAAGGTATGCTCCGGCGTCCGTGGTCGAGCCCGAGAACCCGACGCACCGAACGGCAGAGCCTGACAACACGTAATTCCAGAGGAATCCGGTCGGGAACCGCGTCCCCGTTCCCCATTCCTCCCGCCCTACCTGGCATCATCCTCCATAGGACGGTGCGCGTCAAGAAATCGCCGAAGAATGTCAAACTCCTGCAGGGTATTACGGCCTGGCGGTTGGCGGCAGATCCGTCGCAATCGTTACGGCAAGCGGCGCCTGCTCGACCTTCCGGGTTCCTTGTCTTCAACGGGACACCCGCTGGGGCCGGCGAGTTCACGGCCGGCCGCGCTTTCCACGGTTTCCCGTCAGGGGGCTTCTTCATTGTACGCAATCTGAGCAACCCGGTGGGGCCCGCTTGCGAGTTAGCCGTGGTTTCAAAACCCCTCCCCCAACCCCCTCCCCTGCGAGGAGAGGGGGAGAAGAAAAGACGCCGTTCTGCTTGCTCCCCCTCTCCGTTTCGGGGAGGGGGTTGGGGGAGGGGTTTCGTTCGAGACTCTAACCCGCAAGCGGGCACGCCAACTGCTCTGGCAAGGCACCCGGCAGTCCGCTATAGTCCCTCGCGCATCCGGTGGCCACACGACTCCTGACTCTTCACTTCGTTTCGGTCCATGTCGTTTCTCAGGAACAGAGGAAGACCCATGCGCAAAGTGTTTTGGTGTGCCGCCGCTGGCCTGGTGGCGTGCGCGACCGCCGTGTACTTCGTCGCGGACTACGCGGCGAAACACCCCGATTCGTACTGGGCACGCTGCGTCAACGGCGCCGCCTCCTTCGGGCTGTACGCGAATCCGTTCGTCCACGTAACCACGACGGGCGCCAGTAAAGTAATCAAGGAAGTGGGGCAGCAGGTCAACGGCGCCGGCAATGCCGTGGCGGCTCAGGGCGCGGGCAACGCCCAGGGCGACGTCGCCCGCATGTTCGTTGGCGAGCAGGTGCTCGTGAACGAAAAGAACTTCGACGTCCGCCAGGACGTGCCCCTGGAAGACGTGCTGCCCTTCGAGCCGATCAAGGTCGAGCCCATGCCTGCCGACCCGATCAAGGACGAAGGCGAGAACTGGATTTTCGATGGCCAGTCCATCCCCAGCTTCTTCCCGAACGAGACCGAGGAGCCCCGCGTCGGCGCCACCGAGGAGAGCGAGTTGGTCGGCGAGGACGAGATGGTGGGGGAACTCGCCCCCATGCCGATGCCGTACGCCGAGGAGGAGTGCGAGCCGCACGCCTGTCCCGGGAGTCAGCCGAGCTGCGATAGCTGGTTCTGGAAGTTGCTGCGCCTGGGCGGTCTGATTCGTCCGATGCCCGTCGCCGACGATGGCGAACTGGCGCCGATGCCGACCCCGTGCGATGAGGAGACGCAGGAGGAGAGCACCGAGAACCAGGCCAACGAGCAAATCCCCGACTGTCAGGAGGATCCGGCGTACCATCACCACTACCACGGCTGCCCCTACATGGGCGGCTGCCCGTACCCCTATTCCCGTGCGGTGCCGGTCGTGACGCCCATCGAGCGGCAGCAACCGGCTCCCGAGCAGGCGCCCGTCAAGAAGAAGCCGGTCATCGAGGAGGGCAACGGCATCAAGAAGATCTTCTGGTATGGCTGCGACGAGGAGAGCAGCCCGACCGGGATCGATACGATGGAATTCCGTCCCAGCGATGATCCGCGCGCCTGGCCGAGCGACGTCCCCTTCTGATTCAGGGGTGGCGGGTGACGGGTGACGGGAGAAGAAGGAGATACTGTCTTGTTGTGGCACGGTCTCCTGACCCCACTCCTTGTTGTGGCACGGTCTCCTGACCGTGCCACTTGGCCTGACCGGAGGTCTCCCAAATCGCAGAGGAGACCTGCGGTCAAGTCGCCGTGGCACGGTCAGGAGACCGTGCCACAACAAGGAGACCGTGCCACAACAAGGTCGCCGTGGCACGGTCAGGAGACCGTGCCACAACAAGGGTCTGCTTCTCCCGCCACCCGTCACCCGCCACCCGCCACCCGGCGAGCTGTCTCGCGAATCAGGTCGGCGCACCGCTGCGGCTGGGACACGCCTTCGAGCACCAGGGGCGGCCCTGCCTCCGGCTCTACCAGAATCCGCCCGACGTGACACTGACGCTCCCACCAGTTGCGTTTGACCCTCACTTGACGAATCTGGCGCAAGTGGACGATGGTAATGGTCAGTCGCCGTACGCCCTGCAGGGCAAACAGGCGCTGCGAGGTCAGCCGGTAGTTCCGCCCGAAGAAACGGCTGCCCCAGCGCGCCAATTGCACCAGCCAGACAACGCTCGCCGCCCCGAGCGCCGACAGCTGCACCCAGCCCTCCGGCACGAAATACCAGGCTCCCCAACCGATCAGCCCGGTAAGCACCACGCAAACCAGGAAACTCGGCGTCATGGCCCTGCCGGAGTATGAGCCCCACCACAACTCGACTTCTTCTCCTGGCTTGCCTCGCTCCATCTCAGAGCCCGGCGCGGGGGTGGTAACAGCGACGCGCGCAGCGTGATCGGGGGCGGGTGTTGGGACGCTCACGGCGGCCGGCAGTTCACTTGCGTCGGGGCTCATTTGGTCGTCTCCCAGTTCCTCTCAGTCTACCAGGGTTTCCCTCGTTCCCAAACTCTGTTTGGGAACGCATGTCCGCGAAACTCCGTTTCGCGCTCCGCCTGGCCGGGGGCAGCGGGTGCGAAACGGAGTTTCGCCCAAGGGCGTTCCCAAACAGAGTTTGGGAACGAGGAGCCCGCGAGGAGCCCGAAACTCGTCCGAGCCTGAAGCGTTCGCGAGGGACCAGCAACGTTCCTCCGTCGCGGGTGCCCCTCCGCCGCCGAACGATTTGACTTGACGCCTATCTCCCTCTATGATTGCCGTAAGTTGTACGGTTGAGAGTCGATCCCGTGACCAACTATCCCTATCTATCCCTGATTCCGATCGCTATTGCCGCGGCGCAGGGAGTGCGCCTTGTCGTCGTGCAGATCGGAACCACTTAGCTCCAGGGCGGATGGGAACCATTTCGACATCCGTTTCAGCCCTGGGGCGTTGCCTCGGGGCTTTTTTCATTGGCAGGAACACCATGGCGCGCATCTCGATCTACGACACCACCCTTCGCGACGGCAGCCAGGGCGAGGGCATCAACTTCTCGCTCCAGGACAAGCTGCTCGTCACGCGCCGCCTCGATGAACTCGGCGTTGACTTCATCGAGGGCGGTTACCCGCTCTCCAACCCCAAGGACTTCGAGTATTTTCAAGAGGTCCAAAAGCTCTCTTTGCGGCACGCGCGAGTCGCCGCCTTTGGCATGACGCGGCGCAAGAACACCCGGCCCGAGAACGACACGTGCCTCAAGGCCCTGCTCGATTCGCAGGCGCCCGTCGTCACCATCGTCGGCAAGACCTGGGACATGCACGTCCGCGAGGTGATCGGCACCACCCTCGAAGAGAACCTGCGCATGATCGCCGACTCGGTCGCGTTCTGCCGCGCCGCCGGCCGCGAGGTCTTCTACGACGCCGAACACTTCTTCGACGGCTACCAGCACAACCCGGAGTACGCCCTGCAAACGCTCCACGCCGCCCAGGATGCCGGCGCCGCGGTCGTCATCCTCTGCGACACCAACGGCGGCACGCTGTCCGAGCAGATCGCCGAGCGCGTCGAGGCTGTGCGCCGCGCTCTCCGCACCGAGTTGGGCATCCACTGCCACAACGATTGCGACGTCGCCGTCGCCAACACACTCGCCGCAGTGGCTCGTGGCGCGACGCAAGTCCAGGGGACGATCAACGGCATCGGCGAGCGCTGCGGCAATGCCGACCTGGTCAGCATCATCGCCAATCTCGGCCTGAAGCTTGGCCATGAGGTACTACGACACAAGCCCGAAGCGCAAGCGAGGGACCGTCCCCTCGCTTGCGCTTCGGGCTTGTGCCAGCTGACCGAAGTGTCGCGCTACGTTTATGAGATCGCCAATATGAACTTCCGCAGCGGGCAGCCGTTCGTCGGTCTGAGCGCCTTCGCCCACAAGGGCGGCATGCACGCCCACGGGGTCGCCCGCAACACCGCCAGCTACGAGCACATCGACCCCGCCACAGTCGGCAACGAGCGCCGCATCCTCGTCAGCGAACTGTCAGGTC
>DASPXY010000493.1:0-5639 GCA_035637055.1 Gemmataceae bacterium
CAGCCGGCTTCGTGAAGCCGACCTGTCCAGTGCCGACCTGACCGACGCCGATCTCACCAACTGCGATCTTTTCCAGACGAACCTCCATGGCGCGACCCTGGCCGGCGCTGATCTTACGGGTGCCGAGGTCAGCGGGTTGAATCTGCTGACGCTTGCCGACTTCAAGGGCGTGCGCGTCACCGACGAGCAGGTGTTCCGGCTGCTCGACGCCATGGGTGTCGACGTGCGGACGCGGCAACGCTGATGCCGCTGCGCGGCGGACGGTTCGCGGCGTGCACTCCCGCTGCTGCTGCGGCGCCAGCTTCCTGGCGCCTCCGAACGCTCCGAAACCAAGCGCGTAGGGCGGATTACGCTGCGCAATCCGCCATCTTATTTGAGACGTTGCGGCGGGTTACGCCTTCCGCCTTCGCTCTTCGAGCTACGGCGGACCGTCGGCTAATTCCCCGGAGCTCAGATTTCCCGGAACGACACCAGGCGGCGCTGCGCCTCGTCCCATAACACCAGCCGTACACACTGAAAGCTCTGCAGCAGCGTGATGCGACCGACGTCGCGCAGTTCAGGGTAGTCGCGCAGCACGCGCGGCAGCCGATAGTAGGGAATGCGGCTAGAGAGGTGATGCACGTGGTGAATGCCGATGTTGGCCGTGAACCAACGTAGCAGCGCCGGCAGTTCGTAGTGCGAGCTGCCGTGCAGCGCAGCTTGATGCAGGCTCCAGCTCTCGTTGCGATCCCACGTCGTGTGCTCGAACTGATGCTGCACGTAGAACAGCCATACGCCGGCCGTGCCGGCCAGGAGCGTAATCGGAAGGTGTACGAGCAGGAACGCCTTGATGCCGATAAACCATGTCAGCACCGCGACGATAACGGCAATCGCGAGATTGGTTGCCATTGTGCTGGCCCAGGGCTGCCAGCCATTGCGCATCAGGCCGACCGGCAGCCGCTGTTGCAACAGAAACAGATAGGCTGGTCCGACCCCGAACATGATCAGCGGGTGGCGGTAAAGCCGGTATTTCAGACGACCCCACCAGGAAAGGGCCCGGTATTCTCGCACTGTCAGCGTATCGAGATCGCCGATACCACGGCGATCGAGGTTGCCGGTGGTGGCATGATGAATCGCATGCGAGCGGCGCCAACAATCGTAGGGCGTGAGCGT
Source organism: Gemmataceae bacterium (assembly GCA_035637055.1). GTDB lineage: Bacteria > Planctomycetota > Planctomycetia > Gemmatales > Gemmataceae > DASPXY01. The sequence goes on from DASPXY010000493.1 coordinate 1,153, forward strand.
GAGCACGCCAATGACGCGGCCGACCCAGTCATTCGCCAGACGGCCGGCAAAAAAGGTGCCATGACCGCAGTCGTGCTGGATCATGAACAGGCGTACGAGAAAGCCGGCAGCCGGTATAGCGATCAGGAATGAAGCCCAGGCATGGCCAAGGGAGAACGCGAACCAGGCCGCGGTCCACAACATCACCAGCGGCAAAGCCGTGATCGCCAGTTCGGCAACGCTGCGCAGTCGACTTGGGGTGCTGTAGTTGCTCAAGATGCGCTGCCAGCGCCGGGCGTTGAGGACGTCCTCGCCGCCACTGGGCGGTTGAATGAAGCCAACGCTCTCTTGCCTGTTAGAGCGCTGCACGGCTGTGTTAGGCACAGAGATATCCCCTTCTGACAGTGCACGTAAGATCGAGGCCCCGAGGGATCGGCGCCTGCGTCGGTTGATCGATGTTTGGAGAAGGGTCTGAAACGTGCGTGCCTGTCAGTGGCAAGGCAAAGCGCCCAGCGGTTCGGCCAAGTGTCGACCGCCCGACATATGGACAGGAATTGGGGTGACGTCAAGGACTGCAGCGGGGCGTTACCGGTTCCGGCAGCCGGTCATTTCAACCCAAGTCCGGTCTTCGAGCTGAAGCAGACCACGCTCGGATTGCAGCAGCAACGACCGCGAGCGTTGCCGTGGTTCCGTTTGCCTCACCCTTCTCGAAGTCTCCTTCAGTCTGAGCCATCGCATTTGTCACATGCGCAAAACAGATGATTGACCGGTCAGCCGCATTCGCGAATGCGTAGAGCGCCGCAGCCTCCATCTCGACGGCAAGCGCACCCAAGTCTCGCGCTGACGCAATCGCGGCTTCGGTCTCGCGGTATGGCGCATCGGTAGTCCAGGTCGGGCCACGGTGAACCGAGATGCCCCTGAGTCCGCGGAGCTCCTGTTCAGCGTCAGTGAGCAACACTGAATCCGGTGCCTCGGCGAATGTTGCTGGCGGCAGATAGTGGTGGCTCGTTCCCTCGTCGCGCACGGCGCGGTCGATCAGGACGAAGTATGGCGTCGGACCGATCGGAGTGATTTGTCCGGCGGAGGTGACGCTGACGATCAGCCGGCAGCCCGACGCAAAGAGCTGTTCTGCCACAAGGACTGCGAACGGGGCACCGACCGCGCAGCCCACGATACCGACTTCTCCGACGTCGTCGAGATCGAAGGCAACGAGTTCCGTGTGGTAGCAGGCCCATCCTTCGTGAGTGCGCCCGCTTCCTTTCCTCTTGATGTAGCGCACGACGTCGCCGTCCGGATCGAGCACGCAGATTTCGGGTACGGCGACGAGAGGCAATCCCTTCTGACGGCGCGCTTCCCGCAGCAAAGCGTCCGGCCGGAACACGGAGGGGGCTGTGTGGTCCCTGCTGACGACTAACGGCCAAGCGGTGTCCGCACGATCGGTTTTCTCGTCCATCGCCAATATCCGCTTATCTCAAGCGACGGCTTCAACCGGCAGGCCGGCGGCTTTCCATTCGGGGTATCCGTCCTCCAGCCGGCGGACGCGATAGCCCCGCGCCCTGAGCGCTGCGACGGCTTCGAACGAAAGCACGCAATAGGGCCCGCGGCAGTAGGCAATCACCTCACGGCTTTTCGGAAGTTCGCCCAGGCGTCGCTCCAGTTCGGCGAGCGGAATGTTAAGCGCCCCCGGAAGGTGACCAAGCGCGAACTCGTCTTCGGGACGGACATCGAGCACCGTCACCAGATCGTCGCGCAATCTCGCGACCAGGTCGTCGCGCGAGACAGGGTCGAGCGCGTCGCGGGCGTGAAAGTAGTCGGCCACGACACGGCCGATCTCAGCGATGTTCCGTTCACCGACACGCCCCAGGGCTTTGATCAGCGCGACCACTTCGGTGTCGCCGGCCAGGCGGTAGAGAACGTGCTTGCCGCGACGCTCCGTCTCGACGAGGCGCGCCCGCCTGAGGATCTGCAGGTGGCGGGAAGTGTTGGCAAACGTCAGATGCGCCCGGGCGGATAGCTCCTCGACGCTGCGCATCCCCTGGGCGAGATGCTCCAACAGCTCAAGCCGGTGCGGATGTCCCAAGGCCTGAGCCACCTCAGCCAGGTTCTCGTAGATCGCCTGTTTCGGTCCGGTGCTTGACACGGCTCTCCCTCAGTGAAACATTCAGTAGAATGATTGAATGTATTTACCTCGGGCAAGTCGGGAGTGCAAGTCATGATTATCCGCCAATTCCTGCATCAAGAGCCCGTTGGCATCTCATACCTGTTCGGCTGCGGTGGACGCGCGGCCGGGGCCGTCGTCGATCCGGTCGGCGAGATCGAGCCTTACATGCGTGCCGCCGAGGCTAGCGGCATGCGCATCCATTTTGTCATCGACACCCACGTTCATGCAGACCATCTCTCTGCGGGTCGGCAGCTCGCCAAGGCAGCCGGCGCAGAATACGTGCTCGCGGCGCATGCGCAGGTTTCGTTTCCATTCCGAGGAGCCCTCGACGAAGAAGTGCTTCCGCTCGGCAACGTCGCTGCCAAGGTGCTGCATACGCCAGGCCACACGCCGGAACACATCTGCATCCTTGTGAGCGATCGCACCCGGGGCGATGAGCCTTGGTTCGTGCTGACCGGACACACTTTGATGGTCGGCGACCTCGGCCGCACGGAGCTCGCAGTCAGCGCCGAACGAGGAGCGATGGACCTGTTCCAGAGTGCGCGCCGACTGAAAGCGCTGCCGGACTATGTGGAGGTGCTGCCCGGAGCCTATGCGGGCTCAGTGTGCGGTCGTCGCCTAAGCGGAAAGCCGTGGTCCACCATCGGTTTCGAGAAGCGGCACAACGAAGCGTTCGGGATCGGGGACGAAGCAGAGTTCATCCGTTTCATGCTCGCTGATATTCCGCCGGCGCCAGCCGAGGCAGCCGCACTGAGGGCCGCAAACGCCGGCGCGACCGCCGCGGCAGCCTGACCGGTGAACGAACTGTCGAGTCCACAGTCGGCAGGCTCGCGTGTCCGGCTCGGGCTCAAGGAGAACTGGCGGCAGTTTGCGCTGCTCATCCTGATCAATGCCTTTGTCGGCGGAATGGTTGGGATCGAACGCACGGTTGTGCCGCTGATCGGATCGGAAGAGTTCGGCATTACCTCCACGACGATCATCGTATCCTTCATCGTCAGCTTTGGCGTCATCAAAGCCCTTGCCAATCTTGTCTCCGGCCAACTCGCAGATGCGTGGGGTCGCAAGCGTGTCCTCGGCCTCGGCTGGCTTGTCGGGCTGCCCGTCCCCTTCATGATCATGTGGGCGCCGAGTTGGGCATGGATCATTGCGGCTAATGTGCTGCTCGGCGTCAATCAGGGGCTTGCCTGGTCGATGACGGTGATCATGAAGGTCGATCTGGTCGGGCCGAAGTCGCGCGGCCTCGCCGTCGGCCTCAACGAGTTTGCCGGCTACCTCGCTGTAGGCATCACCGCGTTTCTCACCGGCTATCTCGCCTCTCGATACGGTCTTCGACCAGTGCCGATCTATCTAGGTGTCGGCTATGCGGTCTTGGGGACCGTTCTATCGATCATGCTCGTCCGCGACACCCGCGAACACGTTCGGCTCGAAGCCGCTGCTCATTCTCAGCAATCGAATTCGAAGAGCTTCCGGGAAATCTTCGCGCTCACGTCGTTCCGCGACCGTAATCTGTTCGCGGCATCGCAAGCTGGCCTCGTCAATAACCTCAACGACGGCATGAGCTGGGGCATCTTCCCGCTGTTCTTTGCCTCCTTCGGCCTCGGCGTCGAGCGCATCGGCATTCTCAAGGCGATCTATCCTGCGACATGGGGAATTCTACAGATCGCCACCGGTCCGCTCAGCGATCGCTGGGGCCGCAAGGGTCTGATCGTCGCCGGCATGTGGATTCAGTCGGCCGGCCTGTTCCTTACCGCCGCAACGCGCCAATTCGAATGGTGGCTTGTCGGCAGTCTTCTGCTCGGACTAGGAACAGCGATGGTGTACCCCAGCCTGATAGCGGCTGTCTCCGACGCCTCGCATCCGACGTGGCGCGCGCGCTCGCTCAGCGTCTACCGGTTCTGGCGAGACCTCGGCTACGCGATCGGCGCACTGTCGGCGGGCATCATCGCCGATTTGTTCGGGATGGCCTGGGCGATCGGCATTATCGGCGCGCTCACCTTTTTATCGGGAACCATCGTTGCGGCAGTCATGACAAGCACGGGTGGGAGAGAACCATGAGCGACATCTACTTTGGACGCTGCCTCTGCGGCGCTGTGCGTTTCGAGGCAACCGGCAAGCCCAAGTGGGTGCGTTGGTGTCACTGCGAAAGCTGCAGACGGCACAGCGGAGCGCCAGCAAACGCTTTTGTTTCATTCGAGAATGACGCGGTCACGATGACGGAGGGCAGCATTACGAAATACAACTCCTCACCGGGCGTTGAGCGCGGCTTCTGCGCACGGTGCGGTTCAACGCTCACCTGTGCTAATGTTCGCCTTCCGACCGAGACACACTATTACGTCGGGGCCTTCGA
>DASPXY010000494.1:0-12589 GCA_035637055.1 Gemmataceae bacterium
AGTCCATGCTGACGAGCGCTGCGCCGTGTGCTCCGCCATTCGGGAGCTGACGACGGTCCTGCCGATCTCGACGGTCCGCAGCGCGCCTCCGGACGCATAGATCGCGTTGACCGTGACTGGCACGTCGTAGGCGGGCACCGAGCCGTCGAGGTGAATGCTGGCCAGGATCGTCGTCGTTGCACCTGCGGCCGGATTGAGCGAGCCGAAGAACTGGATATCTTCGGAGTAGACAAAGATGTCGCCGGGCGGCGTCTCTGGGCTAGGGGGTACCGGGGGCGGCTCGGGGGTGCCTTCCGGCCCAATGCAGCTGTCCGGCGGGGGAATCAGCGCGACCGGCAGCCGCAGCACGCAGGTGCCCGCGAAACCCGTGTCCGAAACCTCGATGCGAATCAGCGTATCGACGCTCGGCGGCTCGATCGCCACGCTGTAGCGGCCGTCCATGTCTGTGTGGAGACCCCGCACTTCCTGGAGGACCGCGCCCGTCGCCGCAGCGATGACCTGCACGGTCACGAGACCGCCTTGAACGGGGAAGTGCAGAGCCGTTGGGCCAGACGACAGGTCGTACTGCGCCAACCCGCTGACCGGCAACGAGGCGCCGCACACGAGGCCGACGGAACCCTGCACCGAGACGAACGCCTGGACCACTGGGACGGACCCAATCTGGAGCAACTGGCTCGCCGCGTTGTTGCCTTCCCTGACTGTCGCATCTTCATCGACCGTGTAGTTGTCGGCAACCGTCAGCGGCGGGCTGTTGACCGCGATCGTAAACGTCCTGGCGTCGCTCAGGGCCGGCGTACCGTTGTTGGTCACACGCACGGTCACCACGTAGGTTCCCACGCCCTGAACTGCGGTCGGCGTCCAGGTGAAGACACCCGTGGCTGGGTCGATGCTCGCCCCGGTCGGCGCGCCTTCGTCGAGGCTGAACGTCAGCGTGTTGGCCGGAATGTCTGGGTCGGTGGCGACCGCGGTCAGACTGAGGAGGTCGCCAACGAGGGCCGTCTGGTCGGCGATGGCAGTCAGGATCGGCGGCCTGTTCACCTCGCGCACGATAATGGTAATCGTCTGATCCTGGGTGGCGCCGTGATTGTCCGTGGCACGGAAGGTCACGTTGTAACTACCGTCCTGTGCCTCCGTCGGAGTCCAGATGATCGCGCCGGTGACTGGATCGAGGAGCATGCCTGATTGCAGACCGCTAAACACTGAATAGGTCACGGTGTCGGCAACCCCGGCCACGATGTCGGGATCAGCCGCCGTGAGGGAGAAACTCAGTGGTGTCTGTTCATCGAGGGCCTGATTGCCTGGATTTGTGAGGGTCGGCGGCGTGTTGACTTCGCGCACGAGGATGGTAACCGTCTGGTCCTGGGTGGCACCGTGGTTGTCCGTGGCGCGGAAGGTCACATTGTAACTGCCGTCCTGTGCCTCACCCGGCGTCCAGCTGAACGCGCCGGTGGCGGTATTGAGAAGCATGCCCGATTGCAGACCGCTGAACACCGAATAGGTGACCGTGTCGGCGACTCCGGCCGCCACATCGTGATCGGTGGCCGTGAGGGTGAGGCTCAGCGGCGTCTGTTCATCGACGGTCCGGTTGCCCGGGTTCGTGAGTGTGGGCGGTGTGTTGACGTCGTTCACGATGAGGGCGAAAGTCTTCGTGTCGCTGAGCTGCGGTGAGCCGTTGTCGGTGACACGCACCGTGACATGGTAAGTGCCGTCCTGAGTTTCGCTCGGCGTCCACGTAAACAGGGCCGTGGCAGGATCGATGCTGGCGCCGGCAGGGGCGCCGGCGTCGAGGGTGAACGTCAGGGCATTGGCCGGGAGGTCGGGATCGGTCGCCGCTGCCGTGAAGCTGAGCGTGGTTTCTTCGTCCACGGTTCGGTCGCCGAGAGCGGTCAGCACCGGCGCGCGGTTGACTTCCCTCACCGTGATCGAGAACGACTTGGCGTCGCTGAGCGCGGCTGGCCCACTGTCGGTGACGCGGACCGTCACCGGGTAGGTGCCCGGGCCTTGCGCTTCGGTCGGCGTCCAGGTGAACAGGCCAGTGACAGGATCGATGGCCGCGCCCGCCGGAGCGCCGGCGTCCAGGCTGAAAGCGAATGTCTGTGGAGGCGAGTCCACGTCGGTGGCGACGGCCGTGAAGGTCAGCAGGCTTTCTTCATCGACGGTACGGTCGCCGAGGAGCGCCAGCACCGGGCCGGTGTCGATGTGGCTCAGCACCACGTCGTTGCCGCTGCCACCTGTGTAGGTGAGCTGAAAGCCAACGCCGCCGATCGTGACCGTGGCCCCCTCGGGGAGCCCGGCGAACGTGCCGGTGACCACATCGGCGAGGTCGTTGTCGATGATGGTAAAGGTGTCGCTCACGCCGGAAACGAAGCCAAGTGTCGCATTCAGCGTGCCTCCGAGGGTGACCGCACCGTTGACCTTGAGTTGGTCGTAGCCGGTGCCCGCCGCGCTGCCGTTCAACTCGAGGGTGAGAATCCCGGACCCGCTTTGGCTGTAGTTGCCATTGATCGTCAGCTGGCCGGGGCTGAGGCCCGGACTCACCTGGCCGGCGTTGACGACGTTGCTGTTGACGTTGCCGGTCCCCCGCAGCGTTCCCGCCTGGATGTCCACCGTGGCCGCCGGGTCGAGCGTGCCGAGGACCGTGGTGGTTCCGGCGGTCTGAGTGTAGTTCCCGGCCGACGTGAGGAAGGTGCTGGTAGCGCCGATGGTCACATTCCCGGCGTTGCTGAACGCGGGCGTGGTGATGGTCCGGCCGTTCTGGATCGTGAAGTTGCCCGCGGCTGCGTTGGTGGCAAAGCTCGCCAGAGCGTTGACGTTCGACGGATTGACAATCGCCGAGCCGGGACCGTCGAGCACGATGGTGGCGGCATTCGTGCGGATGTCGGCGTTGGGGAATTTGAACGTGCCGCCGACGAGATAAGTTCCGCCCGTCAGCGTGGTGCCGGAGAAGTTCGTGAACGGGCCTGTGACGTTGAGCGTACCGTTCGGGACATTCACTGTGCCCTGGTTCGTGAAGGCGGGGGTGTTGCTCAACGTGCTGCTACCGGTGCTGAGGATCACACCGGCCGCGGCGTTGGTCAACGCATTGCCGGTCACCGTGAGGGTCGCCCCGTTGAGATTGAGGTTACCGGAGTTCTGATGGGTGGCGCCTGTGCGACCGAGGGTGGTCGAGGTGTTGACGTTAACGGTGCCGCTATTCCTCAGTTCCGCCGAGAGGGTGCGTCCGCCGCCGCTGCCGGCGTTGACGGTGAGGGTGCCGGTGTTGGTGAGGGTGCCACTGGTGAGGGTCAGGTTGGAGGCCCAGCCCTGGTTGAGCGACTGCAGCGTAATCGTGCCGGCGTTGCTAAAGCCATTCGCCACCGTGAGCGTGGTGTGCCCGCCTGCGTCGCTGCCTTGCACCAAGAGACTGCCGTTTTGCGCCAACGAACTGGAGATGGTCGAGTTGCCGTCGGCGGTCATGCTGGCGTTGTTCGTCAGTGTCCCCGAGCCAGTCCAGGTCGAGTTGCGCCATAGCGCCGAGCCGGCGGACAGCGTGTCCGGTCCATTCACCGTCAAGGTCCGGCCGGAGGCGAAGAAGGTGGCGTTCGCGGAGTTCAGCGTGAAGCCGGCGACCGTCGGGCTCGTGTCGAGCGTGACCGTGTAGTTGGCACCCGTGGCGTCGATGACTGCCGTGTCGCCTGCAGCGGGTGCGACGTTGCCGATCCAGTTCGTGGCCACGCTCCAGTTGCCGCTGGCGGCCGCCTTCCAAAAGATCGTGGACAGCAGGGTGCGGTCTTCCAGAGACTCGACACTCGGCCGGAAACGACTCCGACCGTCCTGAACACGTCTTACACGTGAGGATGGGTTGGTCTTCCGATTTCGCAGCCACCGACGCAAAGAAGTCATGAACATCGTGCGACTCCGTGAACGTGAAGATCAAGGGAAATGCCCAGGCGCACTGAGCGCCTGGTGCCCCGGCGGCGTTCGACCTGGGTCGTTCGCGTGCAGGAGTGCCGGAGCAGTGCCTACTCGGCTAAACGCGGGGAAAGGGAAAATCAGCCGCGGAAAATGAGAAACTGAGCGAACGCCCGCCACGTGCGGTTCGTTGACTGGCTGGCCGTTGTGCGCTACACTGGGGCGATTCCTGGGCCGATTTCTGATCCGGTCACGTTTAGGAGGATGGCGGATGGCCAGCGACGATCAAGGGGCTGCCCGATGGTTGCCTGCCGCGCGCACCGGCTCCCCCGAAGCGCTGGGCGAGATCCTGGAGGCGTGCCGCGGTTACCTGCTCCTGATCGCTCAGCGCGAGCTTGCCTCGGGGTTCGCGGTGGCCTATCGCCACCTCGGGCAGGCGCTCCGTGCCCGCAAGGATCTGGCCGGCGCGATCGCTGCCTACCGCACGGCCCTCGCCTACGAGCCGAGAGACGTGCGCGCCCACTTCTTTTCGCGGCGAGCGCCCGGTTGTCCCAGCAGGCATTCACTGCCCAGCCCGCGCTCACCGAGGATCCGAGAAAAGGTCATGTCTCCCGCGCGGCGGGCATGGCCGCAGCGGCAGGGACCGGGCAAGGTGAGGACGCTGGCACGCTCGACGCGCAGGCGCGCACCTACTGGCGCGAGCAGGCCCTGGCCTGGCTGCGGGCCGATCTGGTCTGGTGGGGCAAGTTCCTGGAGACGGCGATGCCTGAGGAGCGCGCTCGGCTGCTGGGTGCGCTGCGGACCTGGCAGACCACTTTCACGCTGGCCGCCGTTCGTGAGCCCGGGGGATTGTCGAAGCTCCCGGCTGCGGAGCGGGAAAGGTGGCAGCGGCTCTGGACCGCCGTGGCGGCCCTGCAGAAGTTAGCAAGCCCCCCGAAGTGACCGCACCCTGCCTGTTTTTCCGGAACCGATCACCCGGAGCGTCACGGGTTGAGTGCATGCGTCGTGTTTGTGCCCCTTTGTAATTCGCCCTGAGTCCTTGGGGATTTATGTTGAGACTCGCCATGCTCGGCATGTGGCATACACACGCCGACGGACTCGTGCGCCAGATCGCCAACCACCCGAACGAATTCACCCTCGTCGGTGGTTACGACTCCGACCCCCGCCTTGCCGCGCAGCGCCGCAAACAGTGGCTGCCGCGTTTGCCCAACCTACGCCTCTTCGACAAACCTGACGATTTACTGCGCCAACCGCTCGATGGCGTGGTTGTCGAGGGGCGCGTCTATGAGAACCTGCGCCTGGCGCGGCGAGCGCTGGAGAGCGGCCGGCCGGTGCTCCTCGAAAAACCCGCCGGCACCGACTTCGACGAGTTCCGCCGCCTGATCGACCTGGCGCAGCGCCGCCATCTCCATGTGCAGATGCTCTACCTGTTCCGCTACATGGCAGCGGTGCAGGAACTGCTGCAGCGGGCCCGCAAGCAGGAGTTCGGCCGCGTCTACGAATTCCGCGCCCGGCTGCCGAAGGAACTCGGCTCGTACCGGCGCTTCGTGGAGGAACTGGCGCCGTATCGTGGCGGGATGTTCTTCGAGATGGCCGGGCACGTCATCGACATGATGATCGCGGTGCTCGGCAGACCGCGGCAGGTGACACCGTTCCTGGCGCACCACCACACCGAACCGCCGGCAACCTACATCGATAACGGCGTGGCGGTGTTCGGCTACGAAAGGGCGTGGGGCATCATCGAGATCCCGGCGCTGGAGGTGGCGCCGCATTCGCGCCGCCTTGAGGTGTACGGCACCGGCGGCGCCTTGACCATTCCGCACCTCGGCAGCGGCCACCTGGCGAACAAGGACATTCAGCCGGTCGATGTCTACACCGCCGGCGCGGCCGATTGGCGCCGTCTGAACCTGACGGCGCGACCATTGCAGATCGCCGATCTGCGCGAATTCGCCGCCTGTGTGGCGCGCAAGAAGCAGCCCGATTTCAGCCCGGAACACGACCTGGCGGTGCAGGAAACGCTCTTGCGTGCCTCGGGAATGTTCGCGGCAAAGTGAGGCGCGTCGGAGCGGCGTCCGTTGCATGCGGTGTTGGACGCTCACTCCAAGCTGAATTCTTGATACCGCTCGGGTGCGTAGCGCGTGGCGAACAAGCCGGTTGCTTCCTCGACGTTGATGGCCTGCACCAGTACGCCTTCCTGCCCATAGGGTAAGTACGCCTGGCACTGGCCTGACGGGGCGATGAGACTGGTCGCCGATTCTTGGAAGCGCAACGCATAATTGACACTGGCAAAGTAGATCGCGTTCTCGATGCTGCGACACATCATCGCCTTCTCGTAGTAAGGCCCGCCGGCCGCACCCCACTGCGTCCGACGGACACCGTTTTGATCACTGCCCGTGTGGTGGGGATGAAAGACGATTTTGGCGCCTCGCACCGCCGCCCAGCGCACCGTCTCGGGATAGCGCCAGCCCTCATGGCAAATCGCCACGCCAAACTTCACCCCGTTGATGTCAAAGAGTCGCCGGGTATTCCCGGGTACATAGAACGGATCTTCGGTCGGGGCGACTTGATTCTTGGTTTGGTATCCCTGAATCTGGCCCCGGGCGTCGAAGACAACGGCGACGTTTTGCCGGCCCGCCCCCGTGAGTCTTTCCATCCCGAGGATGGTGGCCACTGCATACGTTCGCGCCCACTGCGCCACGGTCTGGAGAACCCGTTCCTGGTCCGTCTGACCAAAGGGCAATACCTCAAAATCCTGTCCCCGCAACCCAGGGAGATAGGCTTCCGGGAAACACACGATCTCCGCGCCTTGGGCCGCTGCTTCGGACAGGAACCGCTTGATCTTGTCTAAGCCCTGATCGAGGGCTGCGGCGATACCAGGCGACGCCAGGGCAATGATCATGAATAACTTCCGGTGAGAATGGATTCGACGAAGCTCGTTTGAGCGGCCAACGCCGAAACTCACCTGTAACTCCTTGTTGGACACGAGGTCGTCGCACGTTTTCTTTAGGCGAGCGGCAACAAGAACTCTCCCCTCTCCCCTGGAGGGAGAGGGGAGAACACCACCTGCCCATCGCCTCAGCGTTCGGCGGATGTCGTCGCCCCGTGCTTCTCCAGAAGGGCGCGATACCATGTCGCCGTCTCGGCGGCCCGCCCCGCCAGCGCCGTCGTGCCCCAGACCAGCGACAGCGTGCGCCGGGTCTGCTCGGTGGTCTTGGTGCGCTGCGCGTCCTTGACCGCGTTGGCGCAGGGCCCCTCGGCGTCGAAAAGGCACAAGAGCCCGCTTAGGTCGATGCTCTGGCCCGAGGCGTTGAAGACGTAACTCGATCCCGGCGTCGCGATGCCGACGCGAAACGGTTCGCGGGCGCGCTCGAGATCGACGACGCTGATCGGCAGGCCGCTGTGGAGCGACACCGCGTTGCACACATCGACGGCGACGTTGATCGGCGCGAGCAGGCCCTCGCGGACGGCCTTGAGGAGATATTCCGACGCCGGCTTGCTGCGACCCGTGGGCTTGAAGCCGCCGTGCCGGAGCAGTTGCCGCACCGCCTCACGGATCGAGTCGTCGCTGCGAAGCGGGGCCGCGGCCTCCAGCGACAACAAGGCCTGCAAGTCCGGCGGCGAAGTCATCTCTCCGAGTGGGCGCGGAAAGACGGTGACGAAGGCACGAAGGTCCAGCAGGGGATGAGGGTCGATGGTGAGCATTGGGATGTTATAACGGAAGTGCTCGCCCGTGCCATCGCAGAGCTTTGTTCGCAACCGCTCACGGGCTGGAAGGGACAGGCGTACAGCGACAAGCCGAACTCGAGCGTGTTGTATTTGGGGGCGGCCTCCGCGACCAAGGCTCAAAGTCATAACTGGCACGCCGAACACACCCGTGACTCCAGCTCTTTCCCTTTCGGCAGTCTCCCGCAGAGGTAACAGACCTGTTGGTCGTCGATCGCGGCTCGGGCACTCGGCTTGGCCGACTGCGGATCCGCATTTTCCGGCTGCGTCGCGCGCCCCGCGGCGTGCGGAAGCTCGGCGTCTGGACCCATCCCATGTCTCGCCCGAGCCCCCCACTTCCACCCGAGCATCCCGCCCAGAGTCCCACCCAATACCAGCACGGCCAACGTGGGAAAGACATTCCCAAAGCCGTGAGCGGCCCCGGGCAGGCCCAACGCGATTTGCGTCTGCCTGTTGCCCAGGGCCGCCCCGATGCCAATGGCTGGGATCAGCCCGCAGAGGATAGCCCCAATGATCATCCCCGCTATCCGCGACATGATTTCCCTCCGAACGCTCCACGCTGCCGAACGCTGAAGATAAGTTGCCGGGCTGGCTGCAATGACATTGCCTCTCGAAAAGCCATAATGCCGGCCCGGTCAACTTCAGCGGCTGGTTCGGCGTAAACCTCTCCTCGCGCCACTCCGGGCCGGCAGGCCTACTCTTGCCCCTTCCACGCTTGAGCCAGGAGGCCGGGGCGGTGGAATCGCTTGCGCGTGGCGCCGTCATCGAGCAGTTTCAGGGTGCCCGGGACGCGGTAGGCGACGAACCTCCAGGCTCCGGGCGAACCGTCAAAGAACCCCTCGGGGGTGACTACCAGCCAGTCCTTGCCGGTGTCGAAACTGTAAAGCCGGCAGCGTTCCTTGCCGGTGGCAACGTCCCAAAGCCAGATGGTGCCGTCCTCGGATGTGGTCCACAGGTGCCTGGCGTCGCCGCTCAAGGCTACGCTCGTCACCCAGTGGGTGTGTCCCTGGAAGGTCTGGAGTCTCTTGCCGCTGGCCGCCTCCCACAGGATCGCCGTCTTGTCACGAGAGCCGGTGACGAGGAGCTTGCCGTCGCCGCTCAGGGCCACGCTCGTCACCCCGAGGGTGTGCCCCGGGAAGGTGTGGATTTTCTTGCCCGTGGCTGCCTCCCACAGGATCGCGTTCGTGTCATAAACGCTGGCGACGACGTACTTGCCGTCGCGGCTCAGGGCCACATTAAACGAGATGCTGCGTACTGGGATCGTCTGGAGTTTCTTGCCCGTGGCTGCCTCCCAGAGGGCCGGCACGCCAGAAGAACTGGTGAGGATGCGCTTGCCGTCGCCGCTCAGGGCCACACTATCGACACCCGAGGTGTGCTGGAAGGTGTGGAGTTTCTTGCCGCTGGCCGCCTCCCACAGGATCGCTGTATTGTCGCCCGACGCGGTGAGGACGTACTTGCCGTCGCCCGAAAGGGCCACGCTCGTGATTCCGCGCCTATGCCCCGTCTGGAGAACGAACTCAAGCCGCTGCGGTTCTTGCGCGCCGGTTGCAGAAGCACCGGATAATGTCCGGGGGCAAAGGCGACTGCGCCGGTTGCATCGTACCGCTGCTGTTATCCTGCCGTCAATCCCCTAACTCCAACTTTCTGCGGACATTACGGAGTTCCTCCCCCAGTGGCCAGCCCGGTGCTTCTGCAACTGCCGGGGGTTGCAGAACGTCCCAGATCCGCCAATCCCAATCCTGTGTAAATTGGTAACTTGGTGTCGGTTCATTTTGTCGCGGTCCGCTGGACCGCGACAAAATGAACTGGGCGCGGAAAGGACCGCACGTATCCCTTCACGGTGACAAGCCTGGCAGGAGGCTCTCGGACCTGCTCACAAGGCGCGCACCCCGAACGCGGCGACGCTCTGGGGAGGGTGTCAACGCGAGATGCAATGCAAGCCAATTCCAGGCTCTCCCTCTCCTGTTATTTTACCACGCCGCGTGGCCGGCTGTCTGCGGCATCCCTCACTTCCGCGGTGGCCACCTGGCCCTCGCACTCCAGCAAAGCCTCCTCCTTGCGGTGTGGACGAGTCCTTGTCGTAGCCGGAATAGTTCTCCTACCCCTCTCCTCGTTCGTTCAGGATGTCACTCTCTCGACTCATGCACGGGTACTTTTTTCTGCGAATCCCCCTTGATCCTGACGTCACGTGAGGTCGTACCATGTGAAGTGCGGCGAGGAGTCGCCACACTCCGACAAGGCGGAGCGAGAACATGGGAAAAGAACTCTGGAAAGTGGGCGATCTGGCCCGGCGGACGGGCCTCTCCATCCGCACGCTCCATTACTACGACGAGATCGGCCTGCTCAGCCCTTCGCATCGCACCGGCTCAGGGCACCGTCTCTACGATGTGGACGACGTCGCCCGCTTGCAGCGCATCCTGTCGCTGCGGCAACTCGGCTTTTCGCTGGAGGAGGTCAAGGACTGCCTTACCCAGAGCGCGTTTGCGCCGCAGCGCGTCGTGCAGTTGCACCTCGCCCGCCTGCGCGAGCAGATCGAATTACAACAGCGACTTTATCGGCGCCTGGAGTTGCTCCAGGCTCAGTTAACCTCGGCGGAGACGGTCTCCGTCGAGGAGTTCCTGCAAACGATTGAGGTGATGAACATGGTCGAGAAGTATTACACGCCCGAGCAGATGCAGCAATTCCAGGAAGCGGGCAAGTTGGTCGGCCCCGAGGAGATCCAGGCCGTCCAGGATGCGTGGGCGGCACTGCTTCCCGAGATCCAGGCCAACCGCGACCTGGACCCGGCGAGCCCGCAGGCGCAGGCCCTCGCCCAGCGCTGGGACGAACTGACTGAGCGCACCATGCGCGGCTATCAGGCGTTCCCGGAGTTGAAGCAGGCCATCGCCGACAACTACAAACAGGGCCGGTTCGAGGGCTTCAGCGGCGCACCCCAGGTCGCCGACTTCGCCTTTATCGAGCGGGTAAAGGCGGCCCGGCAGATCTCGGGGGAGAATGGCATCTAGGCGACCGTGGGCGCAAGTTCATCCAGCCGCACCTTGATCCAACGTGCCGCGCCGCCACGGGTCACTTCGACGGTCACTTCTTCGCCAGGGGCACACCGATGGATGGTCTGGCGCAGATCCTCGCCGCTGACAACAGGTGCGCCGTTGAGCGCGGTAATCACGTCGCCGCGCTCCAACCCCGCCCCGGCAGCGGGTGTCCCCGGTGCTACCTCGTCCACCACCACGCCGGGAGCCACCATGACGCCCAGGCGGTTTTGGTCTTCGGTGGCTGATTCCTTCGCGGCAGCCCCTTCGAGGCGCACCTTGATTTCTTCCAGGCTCCCGCGCCGGCGAACCTGCAAGGTAATTTCCTCGTTCGGCGCTGCCCCGTGGACGAGGGAACGCAGTTGACTGGCGCTCTGAACGGGTTCGCCGTTCACACTGATGACCACATCGCCATGCGCGAGACCTGCCTTTGCCCCGGGCGAATCCGGATGGACTTCCGCGATGACCACGCCGGGCGCGACCGTCAGCCCCAGGCGGTTGCGGCCCTCAACGGGGGGGACAATCACGGCGACCGGGGCCTCAGGTGGAGGCACCGCTTCCTCAATCTCCTGCCGAACCTCCTCAACCTCCTCGCGGGTTTCGCTCAGGTTGCGCTTGACGCTCTGCAACTCCTGCCGCAGTTCCTCGACTTCGCGCGCCGCCTCGCGGATTGCCTCCACGCGCCGGGCGGCGTCGGGCACTTGCTTGCCGATCTCCCGAAGTTGCCGCTTCAAGGCAGCGACCTCGTCCGGAAACGACTGGAGGGACTCCCGGATCTCCGCCATTTGGCGCTGCAACTCGGCGGTCAGCTCCCGCTGCGACTCGGCCAACGCTTCGCGAAGGGTGCGTGCCTGCTCCTGGCTTTCCTGGGTCAGTTGCTTGCGCGCGGCTTGGGCCTGGCGGCGAACCTCTTCGAGTTCCCGAGTTGCCTCGGCCGCAGATACTCCTGCCTGGGGCGCCACCGTTTCGGCAGGGCGGCTCGGGCGCGGCTTCGTCGGCTTGGCGCCGGCCGCTGCCGCCGGCTTCGCGGCCTTGTTGGTAGCGGGCTGCGCCGCCTTCGCGCTCTTGCCGCTGGCCGGCTTCGCGCTCTTGGCGTCGGCCTTGCGCGCCGCTGGCTTTTCGCTGGAGGCGGCTTTCTGACTTTGTGCCTTCTGTTCCGACGCTTGCTTTTTCCCGGGGCGCTTGGCCGAGTCGGCCGCCTTACCTGCGCTCGGGGACGATTCTTTCCGTTTGTTGGTCCGCGCCATGGCTGTTCTCCCTTGGGGATCGCGACCGTGAGGGGCGGCAGCCCCTCTCCCCTGGAACAACTGTTTCAGGAGCCGACTTCATCCTATAACCCGCGGCCTACAGGGGAAATACTGCCCCGACGCTCCAGCGAAAACTGGGAGCGCGGGCGTCCCGCCCGCATCTTCAAGTTCAAGATGCGGGCGGGACGCCCGCGCTCCCAGGTTTTTTCGATTGAGTTCGGTCGCCTGGCCACGATCCGGAAAGAACGGGGCCTCAAACGGTGGTGCGCTGCTGCCCTGCCGTGCGCTCTTGCTCGCGCAACATCTCATGATGGCGCCGGTGATGATGGTAGGCCAGCCCGAAGAAGGCGATGCCCAGGCCAATCACCGCCACGCAGGTCAAGAACACCAGGATGAAGATGAGGGGCCTGTCCATCTGATACAGGTGGAGCACGGCCTCGCCCGTTTTATCGATCGGCTGGTTGTGATAGCGTGAGCCGACCCCCAGCGCGGTCAGGCCAAGGCCGATGGCGGCCCCCGCCGCGATAATCGCTCCGCAAAGTGCTCGCATGGATACCGCCTCCGAGAATGCATCACATTCCGAACTGCCGCAGACACCCGGCGAAGATCAGGAGGATTCCCGCCAGGATCATCAGCAGACCGCTACAACCGCAACCGGGCCAGGCGCCGTAAGGCCCCTGCGGTCCCATGTTGCCGAAG